>JACDGM010000037.1:39612-39996 GCA_013815325.1 Chthoniobacterales bacterium | reverse complement strand
CTCCGGCTCCGGCGAGTGAGCACTACTAAAGCTTGAGCAGATGTAGCCTCCGCTGTCTCAGCGGACAGCTTCGAAGCAATGCAACATCGGCGCCTGCCGCGGGATTTTCCGCGGTCAACAATTTGTCGCCGTAAAGATCGAGTTCGCAGCGTTGCACCTGCTCGCCCCGCCAATACTCCAAGTTCACCGCGCGGCTTTGCGAAATGACATCAAGAGCGGCTGATCGCAAAGCGTTTCAGTTCCGCGAAAATCATTGGTCGGTATTCTTAACCGCAGAGAACGCAGAGCGCACAGAGGAAGAAAAAAATTCTCAGTGCGCCGTCCACCTACGGGATCCCCAGAGACACCAATCTCTTTCTGGGGAGCACGGGTGACACCCCGTGC
>JACDGM010000037.1:0-39602 GCA_013815325.1 Chthoniobacterales bacterium | reverse complement strand
CAGCGGCCGACCCCCGCGTCTCCCCCGGCGGGAGGCGCCCGCAGGGAGCTACACCGCGATCAGCGCTTTGATCGCGGGATGCGGATCGTAGCCGGTGAGGGTGAAATCTTCGAACCGGAAGTCGTGAATGTTTTGCACCGCCGGGTTCAATTCCATTCGCGGGAGCGGGCGCGGCTCGCGCGTCAGCTGTTCGCGCGCTTGCTCGAGATGGTTCCGATAAAGATGCAAGTCGCCAAAAGTGTGGATAAAGTCGCCGCTCGTTAGGCCGCAAACTTGAGCGATCATCCGGGTAAGGAGGGGGTAGCTCGCTATGTTAAACGGGACGCCGAGAAACAAGTCGGCGCTGCGCTGATAAAGCTGGCAACTGAGCGCACCATCCTGCACATGGAACTGGAAAAGCGCGTGGCACGGCGGCAAGGCCATCCCCTCCACTTCGGCTGGATTCCAGGCCGTCACGATCAAGCGGCGGCTGTCCGGGTTGGCTTTTATCTGCTCGATCACGCGATCGATCTGATCGATCCGCTCGTCGTTAGGCCCGCGCCAGTCGCGCCATTGCGCGCCGTAAACGCGGCCGAGATCGCCCTGCTCGTCCGCCCATTCGTCCCAAATCGTGATGCCGCGTTCGTTGAGGTAGCGGACATTGGTGTCGCCGCGCAAAAACCAGAGCAGCTCGTGAATGATCGACTTGAGATGCAGCTTCTTCGTCGTGAGGAGCGGAAACGTTTCGCGCAAATCAAAGCGCGCCTGCGCTCCGAAAACCGAAAGCGTGCCGGTGCCGGTGCGATCCTCTTTCGGCTTACCCTTCTCGAGCACGAGCCGGAGAAGGTCGAGGTATTGCCTCATGCGCCTAACGAATTAGTGCGCTGCACTAAATGATGCGCCACTTCGGCCCTTTGCCCGCCGCGTCCATTTCCCAGAGGCGGCAACCGCCCGGATACACATTGCGGTTGTGCCCGAGCTCAACCCCGTCGGGCCGCTCTTCAATAAACTTCGCATTTCCGCCGCCGAGGACGACGCGATCGGCGATGAAGGCGATCTTTAGTTGCTCGATCGCGCGCCCCGCCTCTTTGCGCCACTGTTTCTTCCCGAGCTTCTCCATTCCGGCCTCGCCGAGTTGGTCCTCGAGAGTGCCCTCCTCGATGTAGGGCAGAAATCCGAGCTCGAGCGAGAGGACGTGTCCTTCCCAGGCGAGCGCCGATCCCAGCCCAGTCCCCAGCCCCAGAAAAAGCATGCGCCCCTCGCCTTCGTAACTCCCGAGCGCCTGGAGCGCAGCGTCGTTGATCACTCTTGTCGGCTTGCCCAGCGCCTTTTCAAAATCGAAACCGATCCATCCTTTGCCGAGGTTTTTCGGGTTCTTGAGGATCGTGCTATCACGCACCGCCGAGGGGAAGCCGAGTGAGACCACATCGTATTGCCAATCGCCCGCCACTTCTTTGATCTGCTTGATGGTTTCCTCTGGCGCGAGCTTGGGACCGGAGGGAAATCTTCTCCGTTTTTCCTCGGTCGAAATCATCATCTTGACGTTTGAGCCGCCGATATCAACGACGAGGATATTCCTGTTCATGCGCGCTCTTTCGGAAGGTTTTTGATCGGCGACAGGCGCATTTTGCCTGCGCGCTGTTTCTCCGCGAGCTTTTTCGCCTGGCGCCGCGAATGCTCGCGGAATTGCAACTGCGCCTGCGCCGGCTCCTCGCCCTCCTTCGCCTTCAAACGCACATAAGTGCCATCGGCCTGCAGCTCGCGCGCCTTGCCGTGATCGGTCAGAAAACGCGGAAGCACTTCGTTGATGATCTCCTCGCGCAAAGCCGGCGCTTCGATCGGGAACGCGATCTCGACGCGGCGGTAAAAATTGCGCGGCATCCAGTCGGCGCTCGCGAGGTAGAGCCGCGCCGCGCCGTCGTTGCTGAAATAATAAATGCGGCTGTGTTCGAGGAAACGCCCGACGATGCTGATAACGCGAATGTTTTCGCTCAGCCCCGGAATTTTCGGCCGGAGCGCGCAAATCCCCCTAACGATAAGGTCGATCTTCACCCCGGCGCAGGAGGCTGCGTAAAGTCTCTCGATTACCTCTTGATCGACCAGTGAATTGAGCTTGGCGATGATCCGCGCCGCTTTGCCCGCGAGTGCAAGATCGCATTCCTCCTCAATCATTTTAATAAGGCGCGCGTGCAAATCGAAGGGCGCGACCAGTAACTTTTTCAATCCGGGATAGCCAGCCAGACCGGTGAGGGTGTTGAAGACGATGGCCACTTCCTCGGTCAGCTCGGGCGCGGTCGTGAAAAGGCTGAAGTCGGTGTAGATACGCGCGGTCCGCGGATGGTAATTACCGGTGCCAAGATGGACATATTGGCGGAGCCGGTCGGTGTCGCGCCTAACGATGAGCAAAGCTTTGCAATGCGTCTTCAATCCGACCACGCCGTAAACAACATGGGCGCCCGCTTCCTCCAGCCGGCGGGCCCATTGGATGTTGGCCGCCTCGTCGAAGCGCGCCCGCAATTCCACCAGCGCCGTGACCTGCTTGCCGGCGCCGGCGGCGTTGATCAGCGCCTCGACGATGGAGGAGTCGCCGCTCGTCCGGTAAAGCGTAATTTTAAGCGCGAGGACCTGCGGATCGCCCGCCGCGCTTTCGACCAACTCGACCACCGGATCGTAACTTTCATAGGGGTGATGGAGCAAAATATCCTGCTTCCGCATCGCCTCGAAAATATCGGCATGCGGCGGCAGCGCCGGATCGCGCACCGGTTGGAAAACGCGGTCTTTTAATTTCGCGAAGGCATCGTTAGCGACGAGCGGCGCGAGGTGCGTCATGGAAAGCGGGCCGTCGAGTTTATAAAGATCGGCCTGCCCGAGCTGAAAAAAATCGAGGAGCAAATCGGAGAAGTCGTTAGGGCAATCGGCTTCCACTTCCAGGCGCACGGCGTTGCCGCGGCTCGAGCGCCGCAGCTCCTGCTCGATGCTGCGGAGCAGGTTGTCGGCTTCCTCGTCGTCGACGTAAAGATCGCTGTTGCGGGTGACGCGAAAAGCGTGCGCGCCATCGATTAGCAACCCGGGAAAAAGATCGGCGATGTGGTGTTTGATGAGGGACGCGAGATAAAGATAATTCCAAGTCTCGTCGCCCTTCTCACCGCGCGGCATGAGGATGAGCCGCGAGACCGCGCGCGGCACCTGCACGATCGCGTGCATCGGGGCCCCGCCCTCCTTGACACGCGCCCTAACGAGCAGGTTGTGGCTCTTGTTCGCGAGCTGCGGGAAGGGATGGCTCGCATCCACCGCCAGCGGCGTGAGCATAGGGAAAACTTCCTGCTGAAAATAACGGCGCGCCCAGCCCGCGCGTTTTGCGTTCAGGTCGGCGATTTTTCGGATGCGGATATTGTTCTGTTTGAGGAGCGGCGCGAGCTCCTCCTTCCAGAGAGAATATTGCGTCGCGACCGTCTCGTGTACGACGCGCTGGATGGCGTTGAATGTCTCCGTCGGGCTCATCCCGTCCGGGCCGACGTCGCTCGTTTCGCTCGCGATCTGTTGCTTGATCCCGGCGACGCGGATCTCGAAAAATTCGTCGAGATTCGAGCTGACGATGCCCAGAAATTTGATCCGCTCGAGCAATGGCTGAGTCGCATCCTGCGCCTCCTCGAGAACGCGGCGATTGAATTCGAGCCAGCTCAGCTCGCGGTTGATGAAATTTTCGTGCGCGGAAAAATCGCGGGCGGCCCGCTGGTCGTTAGGCTCGGCTGCCGGCATAGGAACAACGTTGTGCGGGGGCTCGGGGGCAGTGGAACTGGAGCTGGTCGGCATAACGGAGAGAGCCGCACGGCGGGGCTGCAGCAAACAGCAATTAAGCCTTGCGGGAGTTCATCGCAAATTACGCCTCTACACCGCGCGGTGCGCAACGGTCAGCATTGCATTGACGCGCGCGATTGTTTTCCGCCACCCTCAGGGAAATGGCGCGCGCTCGCAAAAAACCGAGAACCCACTGGTGGAAGTTGGACTGGATCGAATGGGCCTTGGTCGCCCTCTCCTGCCTCGCCGTCGTAGCGGTTTTCTGCCTCTTCTTCATTCGCCGCCACGTGCTTGAATATCATCTCGAACACACTTTCAGCGTGAGCGATCCGGCGTTTTTCGGATCGGCCCTCGCCCTCGCCGATCCGGTGCCGTTAGGCGGGAACAAGATCGAGCTGCTCCAGAACGGCGACGAATATTTCCCCGCCATGCTCGCCGCCATCCATGGCGCCCAGAAGACGGTGAACTTCGAGGCCTACATTGTTTACTCCGACGCAGTCGGGCGCACTTTCCGCGACGCGCTCTGTGAACGCGCCCGCGCCGGCGTGGAAGTGCGCGTCCTTCTCGATGGCGTCGGCTCCGGTTCGCACCTCGATAATTCGGACGTGAAAATGCTCAAGCAAGCGGGCTGCAAATTCAGCTATTACCATCCGCTGCACTCCTGGCGAATCGATCGGACGAATCGCCGGTCGCATCGCCGCGTGCTCGTCGTCGACGGCAAAGTTGCATTCACCGGCGCGATCGGTTTCGCCGAGCAATGGTCCGGGCACGCCCAAGACCCGAAACATTGGCGCGATCTGCAAGCCCGGGTGGAAGGGCCGCTCGTCGCGGAATTGCAAAGCGCGTTCGAGGCCCATTGGATCAAAACTTTTGGCGAAACCCTGAGCGGCGCGGGACAATTCCCGGAGCATCCGCCGGTGGGAAATCTGCGCGCGCAGACGATCGCCTCGTATTCTTTTTCGATGGCGCCCATGCCGGTCGCGGAGGCGGTCGCCTTCTCCGCCGCGGAGAAGCGCATCTGGATCGCGAACGCCTATTGCACGCCGACCGATGACCAGGTCGAGCTGCTCGTGCAGGCGGTGAAACGCAAGGTCGATGTCCGCCTGATGCTGCCGGGCAAAAACGACGATCAGCCCCTAACGAAAAGCGCCGGTCGCGCCGCCTACGGCAAAATGCTCGAAGGCGGGGTAAAGATTTTCGAATACCAGCCAACCATGATCCACACCAAATCGATGGTGATCGATGGACGCTTTACGCTCTTCGGTTCCTCGAATTTCGATGCGCGCTCAGCGGAAATAAACGAGGAGCTCGATCTTGCGATCTACGACGAAGGATTCGGACGCCAGATGGAGGCGATTTTCGAGAAAGACCTAGCGCAATCGAAGGAATACACGCTGCAGGAATTCAAGAGTCGCTCGCTCTGGGAGCGAACGACCGAGTGGCTGGCGTTGCCGTTTCGCTCGCAGATGTAGCGCAATACGTCCGCACGACCTCCAGCTTCGGCGTGAGAAGGACCAAGTCTGCGTCCATTCCTTCTG
Organism: Chthoniobacterales bacterium; assembly: GCA_013815325.1. Taxonomy (GTDB): domain Bacteria; phylum Verrucomicrobiota; class Verrucomicrobiia; order Chthoniobacterales; family UBA10450; genus Palsa-1392. The sequence continues at coordinate 34,287 of JACDGM010000037.1, read as the reverse complement.
CAAGCACGCCCTTGCTTCTCCATCCCATCGCCCGCGCCGGCGTTTCCGTCGCCATCCGGATTGCTTCGTGAACCGGAGTACCGACCTGCTCGACCATTTGCCTAACGAGATCGATCATCCGCGCCGCGCTCCCGGCGAGCGCGGAGCCATCCGCCAGCCAGCAGGCGCCGTCCCGCAATACGCACGATCTTCCGCCGAGCGTGAACGAACTCTCGTTAGGCAAGCCCGCCCCTGCGCTTGCGTCGGTCACGAGGCAAATTCCGCCGGCGCCTTTCGCGCGGTAGAGCATGCGCATGAGCGTCGCGGAAACGTGCTTGCCGTCGGCGATCAACTCGCAAAAAATCTCCAGCTCGCTCAAGGCGAATTCGAGCAAGCCAGCGGCGCGTTCGCCGTCCCGGCGGCGCAGTGACGACATGCAATTGAAAGTGTGCGTAACCTGACGCATCCCGCGCTCATACGCCGCGCGCGCCTCGTCGTCCCAGGCCGCACTGTGGCCGCCGCTGCTCGCAATTCCCATGTTCGTTAGGCGCGCGATCAGCTCGAGCGCACCTGACAGTTCCGGAGCGAGGGTGACGCGCTGAATCGCGTCGGCATTTTCCAGCAACTGCGCCACCAACTCCGCACGCGGCTCGGCGATAAACTCCGCGGCCTGTGCCCCGCGCTTCTCGTGCGAAATAAAGGGCCCCTCCACATGCGCGCCGCGCAGTTGGGGCACGACATCAACCGCCGCCTCGATCGCCCTAACGACGCGGACGATTTCCTCCATCGGAGCCGTGACCGTCGTGAGCAGGAGCGACGTGGTGCCGCCGCTGGCGTGATAATCGCAGATCGCGCGGAACGCTTCCGTCGTTCCTTCCATCGTGTCGCGACCGGCCGCGCCGTGCACATGCAGATCAATGAATCCCGGGGCAAGATAGTTTCCCGCGAGGTCGATAATTTCTTCACCATCGCGCGCGATCGCGCGACCGAGTTCGGCAATTTTCCCGCCTCCCGTGCGCAGCGAAAGTCCTTCCTCGATTCGATCGGGAAAGACGAAGCGTCCGTTGGTGAAGATCATCGACAAGGAATGATCGCGTTGGCCCTCGCGCCCGTCCATCCTGCTCCTGCTCTTGCTCGTAATCGTGCTCGATCTTTCCGATTACGATCACGATCACGAGCATGGGCACGATGAGAAGTGCCCGACCTTCCGGCTTGCGCTCCTCACCCCGCCGGCGGAAAGCTCGCGCTATTCATGCACGCCCGCGCCTGGCTTCGTAACTTTGCGGTGCGCGGCGTTTTCTGGCGGCGCTATCTCGACTTCGGCGTGACCAATGTCCCGTTCTATTTGCGCACCGTCATGATGCTCATCTGGACGACTTTCTTCTTCTTCTTCGCCGTTCCCGCACGCCGTGCGCTCCTGCGCAACCTCGCGGTGATTTTACCCGGCTCTTCTCGCCTAACGAACTACGGTCGCGCCTGGCTCACGCTTTTTAATTACGCCTGGACGATCGCGGACGCGGCCGATCACAAGCTCGCGAAAAGCGAGTTCGCCTACACCGTCGTAGGCGCGGACAATCTCGACCGTCTGGCCGCAGGGTCCGGCGCGATTTTGCTCACCGCGCACATGGGCAGCTACGACTTGGGCGCAGCGCTCTTTGCCGACCGTTACCATCGTGAAATCCGCATGGTGCGCGCGCCCGAGGCGGACGAGAAAACCGCGCAACACGTCGATAAATCCCTCGCCCGCGCGACGGCCGGCGCGGTCAAGATCGCTTACAACACTTCCGGCATGACGCTCCCCTTCGAGCTCTTGAACGCGCTCCGCGCAGGCGAAATTGTCTCCATCCTGGGGGATCGCGTGCCGGCCGGGAGCTCCCAGCGCGAGACGCGGCTTTTCGGTGAAGTCGTTAGGCTACCGGACGGGCCGTTCATTCTCGCCTTCGTCGCGGAGGCGCCGATCTTTCCGCTCTTCATTTTGCGAACCTCATTTCACCATTACAAAATTATTGTCGGCGACCCGTTTTATTGCCGGCGCTCTGCGGCCTCGCGCGACGCCGCGGTCGAGGCAGCGCTCGCCACCTGGTGCCGGACGCTCGAGCAGGTGATCGCGCCAAACTGGCCGCAATGGTTTGCGCTCGTCCCGATCTTTCCCGCCTCATGAGCGACGGGCAAAACCGGGACGTCGGATATTGGTTTGCGCTGCCGCGGCTCGTCGCGCGAATCGCCGGACGCAAGGTGCGCCGGGCTGAGTGGAGCCGCTGGGAAGCCTACGGAGTCGGGTTGCTTGTCTTCGGGATTGGCTGCGTTTTCCTGGCGCACGCCCTGTTCGAAGTCGTTAGGCCATGGGCCCTGCGGTCGCTTTGTCTGCTCATTACGCCGGTCGCGATCTGGATCGCCTGTCTGCTCGTTTATTTCGTTAATTGGCTGATTGCCGGGCTCCTCCGAAGACTCGGTCTCTATTCTGCGCCTACCAATAATCCGCTGCAGAGCGTGATGATCATTTCCCTGATCACGCTGCTCGCTCTGCTGCTTCTGCGCGACGAGAGCGGATGGTTTCGCTCGTTAGGCGCTTTCTGGCTCGCCCTGCTCGCGCTCAACCTCCTCTCGGCTGCCATCCTGAGAACTCGCCATGTGCCCTAAGCTGAGCCGCAGGCTCATCCTCGGTTTCGCCATTTTCGCGGCGGTCTTCTTTTTCGCCCTGCTTCGGTTTCATCCGCTGCTTGCGCTCGGCGTTCTTTTTCTTTCGCACATGCTTGTTCTCTTCCCGACGCTCGTCGCCAACTGCCAGTGGTGGGGGCCGGTGGTCACTTCTTTCGAGACACCGCGGCGCGAAATTTGGCTGACCATCGATGACGGGCCGGACCCGGTGCACACTCCCCGCATGCTCGAGCTGCTCGCCCGCTTCGAAGCGAAGGCGACGTTCTTTACGATCGGCCAAAAAGCCGCGGACTTTCCCGCGGAGATCGAGAGAATTCGCCAGGCCGGTCACGACATAGCCAATCACACGTTCTCGCACCCGAGCGGAAATTTTTGGGCGCTACCATCCGGGCGAATCGCAGCCGAGATAGATCGGCATCCGGTCCGCTCCAGCCTCTTTCGCGCGCCCGCCGGACTGAAGAATTTCTTCGTTCATCCGGTGCTCGTTAGGCGCGAGATGCGGCTGGTGGGTTGGACAGTCCGCGGGCTGGATACCGTGAGCCGAGACCCGGAGGCGGTGGCGAAGCGGATTCGGCGCGGCTTTAAGCCGGGCGCGATCGTCCTGCTGCACGAAGGCCACCGCACCGCGCACGCGCCGGATTTTCATCCGCGCTGCCTTGAGCTCACGCTGACGATACTCGCGCAGGAGGGTTATCGTTGCGTGCTTCCGGCGCCGGAACAGTTGCGTCCGCGCGCCGGCGAAAAATGAAGAGGTGATTATTAAATGGCGTCCGCCCCCAGAGCGGTTCAATCGCGCGGCTGAATTCATCAGGTGGAAAAGAGGAGCAGATCTTTTCGCGAGTCGGGAAATGGAGCGGCGCGCGCACGTTCCAGGCGATGAGTTGGGCAAAACGCTCGGCCAGAAGCGTCAGCCAAAAGCGCAAATTGCCGTCGCACGGACAATCCCGAATGATAAGCATCCCGCCGCGCGCGACGCGCGGGACGAGCCGTGCCAGGAGACGCGCCTGTTCGTTAGGCCGAAGGTAATGGAGGACGTCGAAAAGAACGAGATTGCCGCTTTGCTCGAGAGGTTCGCAGGCATCCTGTTGCAGAAACTCGAGGGCGCGATAGCCGGCGCGCGCGACCGCTTGCGCACGCGCGATCTTCCGTCCGTCGCGATCGAGCCCAACGATAGGCGCCTGGAGATTTCTTTCGCGCAGATAAAAGCTGAGCAACCCAACCCCGCAGCCCACGTCGATCAGCGGTTCGGGCGAGTCCCGCAACAAAGCGAAAGCCGCCGGGAAAACCGGATCGCTCCGCAACTTCCTTCCCGCATAGAGGCGCAGCCAAAGCTCGCCGAAACGCGCCGCCACCCGGGCGCAGGCGCGCTCATGCTCGGGCAAGGGCGCGTTCCCGTTTTTCATTGCGACCCTCTTTCGCGCGGAGAGATTGGCTGTGCAAATGACCGGCCTTTTCTCCGCTTACAAGGTCGAGCATTTCTTCGACGAGATGTTTTCCGCCCCGGGCGTGGCGCGACCGCATTACCGCAGATTGCTCGAGAGCTTCAAAGAAATGGGTGCGGCCGATTTCGAGAGAAAACGCAATCTGGCGGCGACTTCGTTTCTGCAACAAGGCGTCACTTTTACCGTCTATAACGACGAGCAGGGAACGGAGCGCATTTTCCCGTTCGATCTCATCCCGCGCATCATTCCGGCGCGCGAATGGGACCTGATCGAACGCGGGCTGGTGCAGCGGATCACCGCGCTCAATCTTTTCCTGCACGACATTTATCATGGCCAGAGCATCCTGCGCGATGGCGTGATCCCGAAGCAGATCGTCTGGGAAGCGACGAATTTCCGGCCGGAATTCATGCACTTCGATGTGCCGCGGAATATTTACATTCACATTTGCGGGACCGATCTGATTCGCGATCAGGACGGAAACTATCTCGTGCTCGAGGACAACGCGCGCTGCCCTTCGGGCGTCTCCTACGTGCTCGAAAATCGCCAGGCAATGAAGCGGATTTTCCCGCCGCTCTTTTCTGAATACCGGGTGCGGCCGGTGGAAAATTACGCGCAGGAATTGCTCAACGTCCTGCGTTACGTCGCGCCCGCCGGTCGCGAGGAGCTGACCGTGGTGCTGCTCACGCCGGGCGTTCATAACTCGGCTTATTACGAGCATTCCTTCCTCGCGCGCTCGATGGGGATCGAGATCGTGGAAGGCCGCGATCTGGTCGTGCAGGAGGGTTGCGTTTTCATGCGCACGACGAAGGGACTCAAGCGCGTGGATGTCATCTATCGGCGGATCAACGACGATTTTCTCGACCCACGCGTTTTCCGGAAAGACTCTGGGCTCGGCGTACCGGGCCTCGTCGATGCCTATCGCTGCGGCTGCGTCAGTTTGGCGAACTCGATCGGCACCGGGGTGGCGGACGACAAGGTCGTCTATCATTTCGTGCCAAAAATGATCCGCTATTATCTCGGCGAAGACCCGATCCTCGGAAACGTCCCCACCTATCTAGCCTCCCAGCCTAACGATCTCAAATACATCCTCGAACACTTGCCGGAGCTGGTCGTGAAAGCGGCGAACGAGAGCGGCGGATACGGGATGCTCATCGGCTCGGAGGCGAGCGCGGCGGAGCGGGAGGATTTCGCCGGGCGGATCAAGAAAGACCCGCGCAATTACGTCGCGCAACCGATCGTGGCACTCTCGCGTTCGCCGAGTTTCTGTGACGACTCGATGCAAGGCCGGCACGTCGATTTGCGGCCGTACATCCTCTACGGCGAGAAGGTCACGATCATTCCGGGTGGCCTAACGAGAGTGGCGTTGCGCGCCGGCTCGCTCGTGGTGAATTCGTCGCAGGGCGGCGGGAGCAAGGACACTTGGGTGGTGGAGGGGGAAGAGAGTGACGGGTGATGAGTCAGCCTTCCTCTCGTCACTCATCACTCGTCACTCATCACTATGCTTAGCCGCGTCGCCGATTCCCTCTATTGGATGAGCCGCTACATCGAGCGGGCGGAAAACGACGCCCGGATTCTCGATGTCAATTTGCAGCTTCTTCTTGATCTCGGCGGCGAGGCCGATGCCATGCAGCATTGGGCCCCCGTGATCGCCTCGCTCGAGGAAACCGATCTTTTCGATTCACTCTACGGGGCCGCCGATGAAGCGTCGGTGACCGAGTTCCTCACCCTGCAAAACAAAAACCCCAACTCGATCGTCTCCTGCCTCACTCTCGCGCGCGAAAACGCCCGCACGACGCGCGAACAGATTTCAAGCGAGATGTGGGAGGAGATCAACCGGCTCTATCTTTTCGTGCAAAGTGAAGCCGCGAGAAAGCTGCTGCTCTCCAGTCCGCACGAGTTTTTCAAGCACGTCATTACCGGCTCGCATTTGTTTCAAGGCGTCACGGATTCCACCATGACGCATGGGGAAGGTTGGGATTTCATCCGCATCGGGACGTTGCTCGAGCGGGCCGATTCCACCTCGCGCATCCTCGACGTGAAGTATCACATCCTCCTGCCATCAGGCGAGGATGTAGGCGGCAACGTCGACACCATTCAATGGATGGCGGTGTTGAAATCGTGCAGCGCGCTCGAGGCCTACTGCAAGCTCTACGTCAGCCAGGTGGCGCCGTGGAAGGTGGCGGAGTTTCTCATCACCCATCAGGAATTTCCGCGCTCGATTCGTTACTGCATCGACTCGCTCGATCACGCCCTCCACCGCATCTCGGGGGTCGATGAATCACGTTACGCGAACGAAGCGGAACGGCTATCGGGACGCCTCCGCTCCGATGTCGACTACGTCACGATCGGAGAGATTTTCGAGTTCGGGTTGCACGAATACTTAATCCAAATCCAGGAACGCCTCGTCGAAGTGAGCAACGCCATGTACGCCACCTACTGCGCGAGCCTCGCGTGAATACGACAATGGTCTGAATCGCAGGCGTGATAGTTAACGCGCTGCGAAACCCAACCAAGCGTTGCGTATGCCGTCCTCGTCACGCCGCGGGTGCCGGCGCCAGCCGTCGGAACGCGGAGAACGTTACCGGTTCGTCGAAACGAGGCGCGGGCTCTCACTCTCCCGCACTTGCGCGCTGACCGTTTGGATTTGGGCGGCTTGAGCTTTGACTGTGGCCTTCATCTCCGCCATCGCGGCTTTTAACTCTCCGATCTCGCCTTGCTGCTCTTCAATCGTACGGTGAGCCTTGAGAAACTCATTGAGCAGCATCGCGTTCACTGCTTCGTAGCGGACGGTATAGGGCTTTCCTGTCTCGTCGCGCGCCACCAGGTCGGGATCGATCTGGGCTACCTGCTCGGCGACGAGGCCGAATTGTGGTGTGCCTAACGAATCCAGCTCTTTCTTGTAGCGAAACGTGACTGGTTGCAGCGAGAGGATGGCTTCGCTCGTCTTATTCATCGGTTTGATGTCGTCCTTGTAGCGCGAGGACGATGTCGCAACGCCGAGCTGGCCTTTGCTGTTGATCATGACCGCGACACCGTTCGCCACCGTCGCGCCGCTGATCCCGGCGATGAAGGTTTTCTTCTGTGTGCTCAAGTCGCCCAAGCGGATGGTCTTGGAGTCTCGCTCAGCGCCTTCGTTGCCGATCTCGATGTTGTTGGCCCCATTGGTCACATTCTGCCCGGCGAACTGGCCGATGACGATGTTGCCGTCGCCAGCCAGGTTCAATCCTGCCGAGCGGCCGATGGCGATGTTGTCGCTCCCGCTGCTTTTATTCATCGCGCTATCTCCGAGAGCCGTGTTCTCGCTCCCCGTTGAATTAAAGGAGAGAGCGACATTGCCGAGGGCCGTGTTGTAGCTACCCGTTGTGCTGAATGACATGGCCCCGAAGCCGACCGCTACATTGTCGTAGCCGGTGGTGTTTGCCTCGAGTGCGGTCATGCCGACTCCCACACTGCCGCCGCCGGTCGTATTGGCCACCATGGCATTTTCCCCGATCGCCACAGAATACGTGCCTGTTGTATTTCCATAAAGGGCTTGGAATCCTATGCCGACATTGGCTCCCCCGGTCGTGTTATCATGGAGTGCTCCGTCGCCTAAGGCTGTATTTCCGTCACCAGTCGTGTTGTCATAAAGGGCTTGGAAACCGACGGCGGTATTCAGGATCCCGGTGGTGAGGCTAAAGAGTGCAGCGTCGCCGAGCGCCGTCGTCTCGCCTGGATAGCCTCCGACGGGGGGCGGGGAGACAGCGAAGACGCCGATCGGCAGAGTAACCAGAGCACAGGCGATAATAAAGAAAAACCTCCGCACCTGCGCGCGTCGGACGCAAACGGAATCGGAAACGGGTTCTAAATAGGCTGGAAGATTCATAAAAGTTCCTTTGTTGTTCAGTGGTTAACGAGGCGACTGATGATGCATTGTCGCCAGCCTATATAACATGTGGACAATTCCAGGCAACGACGCATACGCCTTCGCCTACTGGCACGATCCCATCAAGGATACTCTTCTAGTGAGCTCGGGCTGGCTGGTAAAAGACCGGGTGATCGGCTACTTCAGTCAATACCTGAAGTAGGCATGCTCTTATTGGCTTGAGCGCGGCCCGGACGGATCTTCGGAGCGGCTCATGGAAGTGAGTGACGCGATGCACGCGACCCACTGCGCGAGCCTGTGACACAGGCATCCTGCCTGCCGCGTCAGGCGGGCTCCAGCCTGCCGGTTATTGCGCGAGCAAATTCAAATACCAGCCAAGCAACCGGCTCCCGAAAAACATCCAGACAAGCGCACCGAGCGCGAGGTAAGGCCCGAAAGGAATTTTTGCCGACCAGGCGCGCCTTCCCATTGCCATACTCGTTAGGCCAACAAGGGAGCCGGCGAGTGATCCGGTAAAAACGCTGAAGAGCACGGCGCGCCAGCCGAGGAAAGCGCCAATCGCGGCGAGAAACTTCAGGTCGCCGCGCCCCATCGCTTCGCGCGGGATTTGCAGCTCGCGCACGACCCCGGAAATGCGGTCGACGGAGTCGAGCGGGAAGGACTCTTCCCCGATCGTTAGGCGATTGTAATGCAGATCCAATGTCACGTTTTCGAATCGTCGCGCGTCGAGCGCGGCCTCGTCGCAATGCAGCAACATTTGGTCGCTTTCCCGCGCAAAGTAATCACTCCAGAGACCGCGCTCCTCGCCGACCACAAATTGTGCATCATCGCCTTCGCGCACCCAACTGAACGGGGCCGCCGCCGGCAGCCGGATGCGTTTTTTCCCGAAGACCTTCTTCCCGCCCTCCAGAACGAGCCAGAGAAGCGCGTAGCCGAGCGCGGCCGCGCCTAACGACCACGCAAACCCGAGGAGCCGCGATTCCTGCACCATCAGAGCGGGCACCGCGAGACTGGCGAGCACACCCGCGATCGTGCCGCCGATCGTGACTTCATCGGGAATAATGAAATGCGCGAAGTCGATAAAAGTCGCCACGATCAGGAGGGCGACCAGGAGCCAATAAACGAGCGCAATCTTCCAGGGAAAGCAGAGCCAGACCGCGAGAAAGAGGAGCGCCGTGAGCAACTCCACCGCGAAATAACGAAAGGCGATTTTGCTCCCGCAATTCGCGCATCTCCCGCGCAGAAAAAGCCAGCTCAGCAGTGGGATATTCTGCTGCCAGGGAATCGATCTCCTGCACGACGGACAGAACGAGCGGCGCGGCTCGTTGACCGAGAGATCGAGCGGCAACCGATAGATGCAGACGTTCAGAAACGAACCGATCGCCGCGCCGAGAACAAAGGCGAAGGTGCGAAAAACCAGTTCGTAAGCCGCGAGTTTTCCCACTCGTTAGGCGGCTGCATCGCGCGCGGCCTTACGTTGCATGAACCAGGCGATCCAAATGCAGCTCTCATAGAGCAGGCACATCGGCAGGCTCATGGCGACGAGCGTAAGCACGTCCGGCGTGGGCGTGATGATGGTGGCGAGAATGAAAATTAGGACGATCGCATAAGGCCGGGTGCGGGCCATGAATTGATAAGTGACGAGGCCGAAGCGGACGAGCGCGAGAACCACGACCGGCAGCTCAAAGGCGAGCCCGAAACCAAGGACGAAGCGGGTCACGAAGGAATAATATTCCTGCACCGTCCAGGTCGGAATCCAGCCTAACGACTGGGTATCGTGGAAGAAAAAGAGAATCGTTTTCGGAAGGAGCCAGAAGTAACAAGTGGCCACGCCGATGAGGAAGAGCGCGAAACTGACGAAGATCGCCGGAAACATGAAACGCTTTTCGACCGCGGTCAGCGCCGGGAGGACAAATTGCGCGAGGAAATAGAGCAGGAGCGGGAAGGAAATAACAATTCCGGCGTAGAACGCGAGGTGAAACGAAATCGTGATCGAATCGGTGATGCCGAGCGCCCGGAGCGCGCTCACTTGACCTCCGATTTCATGGAGTGGCCGTTGCATCACCAGCACCAGCCGCTGGCGAAAGGTGAAACACGCAGCCATCGCGATGACCATCGTGATCGCCATTTTCACGATCGTCCAACGCAGGTCCTCGAGATGCTCGAGGAACGGTTTCGAGCTTTCGCTTTCGGGCGGCTCGCGGAATGCGAAAATATTGCGCAGCTTCATTTCGTTAGGGGAAAATCTCGCCGCACGCTACCATGCGCGCCCAGATGCCCAAGGTATTCGAGTCCCGAATCTCGCCCTCGGTAATCATCGCGCGCAGCACATCGGCGCTAAATTCGCGGCAATCGAGAATCGCCTCGGTTTCGTCATGCGCCGCGCCGCCCGCGCTCTCTTGCACCGGACGCGCGAGGAAGAAGTGGCAAAGCTCATCGGTAAAACCGGGCGAGGTAAAAAAATAGCCTAACGAAACCAGCTCAGCGCCGGCCGCCAGCTCGTAGCCGGTCTCTTCGCGCAGTTCGCGCCGCGCCACCTCCTGCACCGCTGCTTCATCCGGCTCCAGGGTTTCGTCGATCTGCCCCGCGGGAAAGGACCAGATAGCCGCGCGAATCGGAATGCGCTCTTCGCGGATGAGGACAAATTTTCCTTCTCGCGTAAGCGGCGCGATGACGACGGCGGGCTTGCGATGCACGATCGACCATTTGCGCGCCTGGCTCTGCGAGGGAGTGCGCACTTCGTCCGTGGCCACGCTCAAATGCGGAGACTGGAAATGCGTTTCGCTGGCGATCGTTTCCCACCCGTCGCGATCGCGCAGGAGGTTTGTCTTTTGCACGCGGGGAAGTTATGGATGGTGTCGCGAAAAGCGAATCGTTAGCGCGCCCTGTTTGACGGAGATTAGGCTCTCAGCCAAACTCGGCAGGTCTTCTGCTCGCCAAGATCAATCAGCCTGGAAGGCTGACGGCCGAGTCAGGCAGAACGCCTGACTTCCGGCGCCTCGCGTGCCACTTTGACGGCGACGTATTTCGTCTCAGGCAAAATATATTTCCGCAGTTCCAACTCCACCCGGGCCAAGCCGAAGCGGCGCAACAAATGTTCCGCCAACTCGCGCGCCAGCGTCTCGATCAACTTATCGGTCCGGCCGGAAACGAAATGTCGGATCTCATCGCAGACCGCCGCATAATCGATCGTGCGTGCGAGATCGTCGCCCAGATCGCTAAAGGAGGTGCGCGGCTGAAGCGTCAGTAAAGCGGTGAGGCGCTGCGGCCGCGCGCGCTCCTCCTCGGGAACGCCGACGCGCGCGCAGAGTTTCAGCTCCTCAATGTGGATCTCATCGTTAGGCGCGGCGGGCTCGAGGAGCTTCTGGAGTTCGCCGAGGTCGCGCACCATCACGTCGGGATCAGCGCGGTTGGGTTTGTCGCGCGAATCAATTCCGGCCAGCGTCGTGATCGCCATCACCTTGCCGTGCCGTGCCGCCTCGATGTCGTCCACCAACTCCCCTATAAAGGCCGTCTCGGCCGCGACGAGATCGTTGTCGGCCAAAATTTCCAAGATGCGCTCGCGTTTATCGAGCACTCCGAGGTAGGCCCGCTCGGTAAGGTGCGCGATACCGAGTCGCGCTGATTGCTCGACGAAAAGCGCTTCGTTGATCGTGCTGAGCAGAAAAACCCGCCGCCGCGTCGTCCGGCAGAAGCGCAGGAATTCCAGCGCGTGCGGAAGTAACACGGTCACCACACCGCGGTGGTCGGCCAGCGTTCCGGACCAGTCGACGATGAGGTTGCGAAGCATGCTGCAAAACATGCGGCAAGCAGGAAATCGGGAAAGAATAATCTGGCCCCGTCCGGCAAGATGACCTCGGGGCAGTCTTTCATCCGCCTCACAGTCGTTCCGCAGCGAACGCCAGGTCGCTCAGAAATATTGAGAACTTCGCCGGCTACTATCCGTAGAAGGTTAGTGTGAGCAGATCGATCAGCGCCCCACGGATTCACCCCGGGAACCGTTAAAACAAGGCGGCTGGTTCAAACGAGCAATCGCTGGATTGCTTTGGCTTCGTCAACGGGCATCAGCCCATACGTAATCCTACTAATACTCAACATTCTTCGCTTTCGACATCATTCCCCAGATGAGTCCTCCCCCAGCTCCAGGCAAAGCTACTGCCAGACTCAACGAAACGCATCTTGCCCCCCTCGGCCTGACCCCCCGGGAGTGTGAGGTGATGCACTGGATCATGAGGGCAAGCGGGATCGGGAAGTCGCGATAATCCTCGGCATAAGCAGCCGGACGGTGGAAAAGCACGTCCGCCACATTTTCGAGAAACTCAGCGTCGAAACCCTGGACAGCGGCCGCCCGTACGTGTCAATACTCTATCGCCACCCAGAATAGCTCTGATCTTCCCAACCAGAAAATGCCGAATAAGGAACGAAGACAGAGGCTGAGACTCAACGCTGAGCAGTCTTAACTTTGAGAGGTGGAGAAGATCCCACCCTAGCCTGCCAAATCATATGAAGATGCCGCCCCAGAAAAAAACGAAAGGCTTACAAGCCAGCTCCCCTTCTACGCCCGGTTTATACCCACAGCTATCAAGTGTCTTTCCTAGTGCACCGTCCCGGAGAGCTATCTCTGATAGGAGGACCACGACCGGCCGAGAAGTTGGTTTAGATCCGTCGTTCCTGCCTCGTGCCTGCACATCGCTCCGTTTTGCGGAGAACGATCGAAAGACGAGCTTCGGTTCGCTGCTTCGCCGTTCTGCCGCTACTCGGCTTGTTGACGCTCGTGGGAGTTACGGTCGAAGGGAAATTGCCTTATAGTTCCTATTCCGTCACAACGATCCGAAGAACGACGATCGACTCCAAGGAGACTGCCAACGGTCTGTGCAACTCGAATGGCGTCTTGCAACCAATCTCGCAAAGCGAATTGACCCAGATGCGGCCCCTGATTCCACCGGCAACTCGAACTAACACGCGGACTGACGACTTTGCCCCAACGCCTAATCCCACACCGTCTGCGGCGGCTATTACGACTCAGCCCAGCGATAACGCAGTCACGGAAGGCGGCACAGCTACATTCAGTGTGACAGCTACAGGCACGGCGCCACTGAGTTATCAGTGGGCGAAGAACGGCGCGACCGTCGCGGGAGCGACAAGCGCCTCCTATACGACCCCAGCGACAACGACGGTCGACAACGGTGCTCTTTTCGCGGTGACTGTGAGCAACAGCGTCAGCAGCGTCATCAGCAGGAGCGCGAGCCTGACGGTGAACCCGCTTATACAGGGGACGCTCGAACAATATGGGACTTCCTCAACTGGCGTGGCGTTAAGATGGAATGCTTTCGCGCCGCCGGGAGGGGGGCAACATCCGGCCGTTCTAGTTCTTCACCCAGGAGGTTACAGAACTGGTAACGCAGGGCCGGATTCTGTCAGCCTGGATCTGGCCGCAGCGGGATACCTCGCACTGTCCACAGAATACCGCCTGGCGCCGCCGCATACCCCGATGAACGCGCCGAACCACCTCGCCCCGTCGCAGGATACAGTCGTCCCGGCCGATGAGGGCCATTATCCTGAGCAAACGACCGATGTGCAGATGGCGATTCGAGCGGCCCGCCGCGACCCGCGATGCGATGGGAGAGTCTACGGAGTAGGCGGCTCGGCCGGTGCTAGCCATGCACTGTATGTAACCGCCACCGGTACGCCAGGCGACTATCAATTTGATTTGGTAGTTTTTCTTTCTGGCGTCTACGACTTGGCGGACGTGGCATGGCTGACCGATCCCTGCGTCCCCGGCGAAGGATGCCCCCCGAAATCGTCGCAAATTATCTAGCCCTTCCCAACGGATCGGCCCTTTTGCATTTGCCCGAGCTAACTGCCGCTTCTCCGATCACCTACGTAACACCGTCAATACCCCCGCTCTTCATTCTGACTGCGAGTGAGGATACCGGAGGAGTGGGTATCCGTGAATTTCCCGACTTGTTAGCCAAGCTTGATTCCATCGGCGTGACAGAATCGAGCGCAGCCACACCGCAATCGGGACACTACAAGCAATGGCTGGTGCCAGTAACCAGACCTGAGCACGCCTTCGCTTACTGGGACCAGGTGAAAGGGACGATCATCCCTCGGTTGCAGGCGGGTGTTCCGCCAACGCCAACACCGACTCCATCCCCAAGCGCCACCGAGACGCCCACGCCGACACCTAACCCGACTGAGACCCCGACCCCGACCCCAACGCCAACCGAAACTCCCAGCCCGACAGAAACACCAACCCCGACGGAAACACCTACTCCGACTGAGACCGCCTCTCCCACACCTACCCCAACACCGAGCCCGACTGAGACGCCAATTCCAACGCCCACCCCATCTCCAAGCGAGACGCCTACACCGGCTCCGACACCTACCCCGACGCCAAGTCCAACTGTGACCCCGACACCTACGCCGATAGCACCTTCGATTACCACTCAGCCGGCGAATAAAACCGTCACCGTCGGGCAGACAGCTAAATTCAGCGTCACCGCCACCGGAACAGCCCCGCTGATCTATCAATGGCGCAAGAACAGCCTCAACCTCCCCGGCGCCACTGCCTCCTCCTACACGACTCCGTCGACGGTCGCCGCCGATAACGGCAGCCTCTTCTCGGTCGTAGTCAGTAACAGTGCGGGAAGTGTGACCAGCAAGAGCAAAAAAACGCTCACCGTGAACACACCGCCCTCCATCACCACGCAGCCCGTCAGTAAGACTGTCACAGTGGGCAGGACAGCTAAATTCACGGTGACGGCCACGGGCACGAAGACGTTAAGCTATCAGTGGCGCAAGAACGGTCTCAGTATCACAGGGGCGACAAGCTCGTCCTACATCACGCCGGCCACTACCTTGGCTGACAGCGGCGCTCTCTTCTCTGCGACCGTCACTAACAGCTTTGGAGCCGCGACAAGCAATAACGCCATCCTTACCATTAAATAGCGCCCTGCGAGGTGCGACGCCAGTGCCCGATTCACACGCTGACATCAGCGTCGTCTCGACCGCGACGAGAGCGTTATCGACCAAAATGCCCGCGATTCGCTTCCGCTTTACCCGTCACGCCGGCGTAAGCCCACTGGAAAAGTCCGCGCACCCGAGCCGCGCTGATTGCGCAGGGCACAATCCGCTAACCGGATTGTCCGATGAAATTCACCTTTTCTCGAAATATTCGAGAACCTTGCCTCACGTTTCCCGTAGGAGTTGGTGGGGATGAAGACTTTTTGGTTAGGTGAAACTCTCGCGCTCCCCAAGCCAGTTCCCCCGCGAGAGTTTCCTTAACCAGCATTCCGGCAGTGTTTCTCGATCTCAGAATACCCGCGGCAGGTCAGGGTTCGGTCGGCGAAGCAGCGCGCTCTGAAAAACTGTTCGTCATGCGTCAGGCGCACATCGCGCCAGTAGAGACGTTCAGTGCGCGGAGTTGATCGGTAAGGCGGCCAGGATCGAGACGGAGGCACAGTGGGGATAGTGGCACTGGCGTCGCTCCAATTTAGCCGCTGAAAGCGCGCCGGTTACTCTCCGGCGCCGCTGACCTGTGATATGCTTTGGCTTCACCGCGATGTCCGGCCTTTATCTGCATACCAGCAATCGCTTGGAGAAGCTCTTCGCCGATCTGGCGGAGATTGTCGCGCAGCCGTCGGGCGACATCTTTCGGCCGGAAACCATCGTTGTGCAGAGCTTGGGAATGGGGCGCTGGCTGTCGCTTCGTCTGGCGGAGGCACACGGTATTTGCGCGAATGTGCGGTTTCCATTTCCGCAAAAATTCGTTTCGGAGATCTTCCGCGAGACGTTGCCGGAGGTGCCCGCGAGCGATGCGTTTGATCGCGATCTCCTGCCCTGGCGAGTCATGCGGCTGCTGCCTGGCTTACTCACAAAAAGTGAGTTCCAACCGGTGCGCCATTATCTGGCCGGTGAGCGCGCCGAGTTAAAGCTTTACCAGCTCTCCAACAAGATCGCTGAAGTCTTCGATCGCTACCTCGCCTTTCGACCGCGGATGATTCTCGATTGGGACGCGGGGAAGGATGGCCATTGGCAGGCGGTCCTCTGGCGCAAGTTGGCAAGAGCGGAAACGCACCAGCCGATGCTCGCAGAAAGGCTGGCGGAGAAGCTGCAGGCGAGCCGCGGAGTTGGTCACCTGCCGCCGCGCGTGTCGATCTTTGGTCTCTCGACACTACCCGGGTTCTATCTCGATATCGTTCAGGCGATCGCCCGGCAAAGCGAAGTTCACCTCTTCGTTATGGAGCCGACAGATCAATGGTGGCGCGACATAGTCTCGGTCCGCGAAGAGGCGAGAGTCCTTAAGCGACAGCCGGGCCGCACCGCCGCAGAGTTACATCTTGAGCGCGGCAACAGCTTGCTGGCGTCGATGGGTAAGCTGGGACGCGACTTTCTAGGATTGGTAGGAGATCTCGAACCGGTAAGGCACCAGGAGAGCTTCATCGAACTCGACCGGAGGACGCTCCTCTCACAGGTCCAGCGCGACATCTTTCGGCTCCGTGAACGCGAAGCGACGATGCCATTTTTACCTAACGATGATAAGTCGATTCAATTCCATTCCTGTCATAGCCCGATGCGGGAAATGGAGGTGCTGCACGACCAGCTGCTCGACGTTTTCGAGAACGACAGCTCGCTCGAACCGAGAGATGTCGTCGTCATGATGCCGGACGTGGCGAGCTATGCGCCATTTATCGAAGCGGTCTTCGACACTCCAGAGAGCGAGGCCGTCCGCATCCCGTTTACGATCGCCGATCGCGCCGCGCGGGCGGAGAGCGGTGTCATCGATACCTTTCTCTCCATCCTCGACCTCAGCACGAGCCGCTTTGGCGCCAGTAGTGTGCTTAGTGTCCTTGAGTCCCCCTCCGTACAGCGCCGGTTCAATCTCACGGAGAGCGATTTGGCAACGATCCGCGTCTGGCTCGATAAAGCCGCCATTCGCTGGGGCATCGACGCCGCCCATCGCGAAGAATTTGGCGTCCCAGCCTTCACGCAGAATAGCTGGCGCGAAGGTCTGGATCGTCTCCTCCTCGGCTACGCGATGCCTGCCGGTGGCCGGCAGCTTTTTCATGGCATTCTTCCGATCGACGAGGTCGAGGGCGGGCTAGCTGAGATTCTCGGCGACTTCATCGAGTTCACTGACGTCCTCTTCCATACCGTGGCTGAACTGAAAGCGCCCCGCTCGTTATGCGACTGGCAGGCGATTCTCCGCCAAATCGTCGAGCGTTTCTTCACCTCGACGGAGGAGGTCGCGCGGGAGCTGCTTCAGGTGCGGCATGTCCTGGAGTCGTTAGGCACGGTGAGTCGTGAAGCCGCTTTCACGGAGGCCGTCTCTTTTGACGTGCTCCTCGCTCATCTTAACCGTGTCCTGGGTGATTCAGATTCTGGCTCAGGTTTTGTCGTCGGCCGCGTCACCTTTTGCGCGCTCAAGCCGATGCGTAGCATCCCATTCAAGGTGATTTGCCTCGTGGGAATGGATGACACTTCCTATCCGCGGAAATCTTCCGCCGTCGGCTTCGACTTGATCGCGCAGGATCCTCGACCGGGCGACCGCTTCCCGCGGGATGAGGATCGCTATCTCTTCCTCGAGGCGCTGCTCTCGGCGCGCCAGCTCTTTTATGTGAGTTACGTTGGGCAATCGATTCGCGATAACAGCTCGCTGCCGCCCTCCGTCCTCGTGAGCGAGCTACTCGATTATCTGGGTGACGAATCGGCGCCTGATTCGCTGGTGGTGAGGCATCGGTTGCAGCCTTTTAACCCGGAGTATTTCGGCCCGGATGGGAAGCTCTTTAGTTACTCAGCGGAAAGTTGCCGCGCCAGCAGCGTCGCGCGCGGCGTGCGGGCGAATCCCCCGCCGTTTGTATCCCAGCCGATCGCCGAGCCGGATGACGAATGGCGCGCGGTGGAGCTCGAACGGTTGTGCGCGTTTTTTCGCAACCCGGCCCAGGTTTTCTTGCGCGATCGGCTCGGGATTCGCCTGCCGCGAGAGGAAGCGATTCTCGAGGACCGTGAGCCTTTCGTGCTCGCGAATCTAAGCAAATACAAAATCAATCAGGACTTACTCGCGCACGGGTTGGCTGGCGGCGACCTCGGCCTAACGAAGCCGGTGGTGCGCGCCGGGGGGCAACTTCCGCCGGGGCACCTTGGAGATTCCGTTTTCCGCACGCTCTGTCTCGAAGCCGAGGCCTTCGTCGCGACGGTGGGCCCGCATGCAGCAGCCGCGCCAGAGCCGTCCGTCGAAGTGAACCTTGATTTCGACCAGTGGAAGCTGAACGGCCGAATCGACGGGCTCAAGGAGGGCGGCCTTCTCCATTACCGGCTCGCGAAGTTACAACCGAAAGACATGCTCCGGACCTGGATCTCGCACCTGGCGCTCAATTGCAGCGCGCCTACCTCGGCAACGCTGATCGGTCAGGACCTGATGCAATTTTACCGGCCGGTAAAAGGAGCTCGCGCGATCTTGCGCGATCTGCTGGAGCTTTACTCGTTAGGTCTGCGTATTCCGCTGCCTTTCTTTCCGCAGAGTTCCTACGCCTATGCGGCGCAAGTCGTTCGCCCGGTAGGAAAAGAAGAGGCGCTCGTGAAAGCCCGCCGGTTTTGGGAGGGCGACCGCAACCGCGACATCCGTTCGGAAAGCGACAATGCCTACCTGCAACTCGCTTTTCGGAACGTTGACGATCCGCTCGGGCCGGAGTGGCAGGCCATGGCTCTGCGGATTTTTCAGCCCCTGCTCGAAGCCGTCGCGGAGACCAAGCTATGAAGGAGCGTCAGGATTTCGACCTTCTCGGTTCGCCTCTGCCGCTTGGGACAACCTTGATCGAAGCGAGCGCCGGCACGGGCAAGACCTATACGATTGCCGGGCTCGTCCTGCGCCTCATTATTGAAGAAGATCTCGCTATCGATCAGATCCTCGTGACGACTTATACGGAGCTTGCCACGGCGGAGTTGCGCACCCGGATTCGCGAGCTGGTTCGAGAGTCACTCGCCTTCTTCGAAACCGGAACCGTGTCTAACGAAGCTTTTGCTCCGCTGCTCGAGCGCCATCGGGATAATTCCGCGACGGCGAAGCGCCTGCTCCTGGCCCTGCAAACTTTCGACGAAGCGCCGATCTACACGATTCACGGTTTCTGCCAGCGGATGCTGCAGGATCGCGCCTTCGAGAGCGGCACCCTCTTCGATGCCGATCTCATCAGCGATCAATCGCAGATTCTGCGGGAAATCGTTGACGATTTTTGGCGTGCTAATTTTTACGTTGATGACCCAATTGTGGCCCTGTTCGCCGAGAGGAACAAGCTCACGCCGGCCAAGCTCTTCGCCGATATCCAGGAACTAACTAACAAACCAACCCTGCTTATCGAGCCGGTGCTTGGGGATGGGTCATTACGGCGACCCTTCATTGCTTTGTGGAAGGAAATACGAGCTTGCTGGGCAAAAAGCGCGCACGAAGTGGAGGGGATCTTCGCTGATCTCTCGTGGGCCAAGTATACCCATGGCGATCCGGTGAAGATGGCTGCTTATCTGGTCAACCTCAAAGACTCGTTATCAGCCGCCGGTGGGACTGTCAGTCAACTCGATTGCCTCGAAATCTTCTCAGCGAGGAAGATTAAAAAGAACACGCGGGCTGGTCACGCTCCGCGGAAGCACCGGTTGTTTGAGTATTGCGAAGAGTTGCTCGCGGCCGAACCAGCGCTGGTTGTCGCGCTGGAAGCGGAATTCATGGCTTGGGCTCGCATGGAGATGAAGCGGCGCAAAGTGCAACAGAATGTTCTTTTCTTCGACGACCTGCTGGTTCGCCTGCGTGATTCGTTAGGCGGAGAAGATGGCGCCACGCTGGCCAGGGCTATTCGCGAAAGGTTGCCGGCCGCGCTCATTGACGAATTCCAGGACACCGATCCCATTCAGTATGCGATTTTCCGCCAGATCTACGGCGCCGACGGCGGCCGTGTCTTTTACATTGGTGATCCGAAACAGGCGATCTACGGATTCCGCGGCGCAGATGTTTTCACTTATCTAGCTGCAGCCAGCGGCGCTTCCCATGAGTGGACGCTGCGCCAGAACTGGCGGTCAGAAACAAAACTCGTTTGCGCGACTAACACTTTGTTCGACCGGCCGGACGCTTTTGTGCTCGAAGGGATTTCATTCCGGCCAGTGGAGGCCGCCGGGAAGGCAGATAGCTCTCCCCTCGTCGTCAACGGGGTCCAGGAGCCGCCTTTTCATCTCTGGCTCGCGCCGGATGAGGAACCAATAAGCAACGGCCATGCGCGGCAACGATTACCCAGGAGCGTTGCCACGGAGATAGCGCGGCTCTTAAACAGCGAGGCAAGACTTGGCCCGCGCCCGCTTGAACCGCGCGATATAGCTGTGCTTGTCTCGACGAACTTGGAAGCGCAAATCGTGCAGGAGGCTTTGAATGATCTGCGCATACCAAGCGTGATCTATGGGAGCGCGAATGTCTTTCGCTCCCGTGAAGCTGACGAGTTGGAGAGGATTCTCGCCGCGGTCGCGGAGCCCGCTCACGAACAATCGGTTCGGGCCGCGCTCGCCACGGACGCGCTTGGCCTAACGGCTGAAGAACTGGACGAATTGGGTCGTAAGGAGAGGGAATGGGAGCGGCGGCTCTTTCAGTTTCAGGAATATCATCAAACCTGGTCGCAGCGTGGTTTCATGCAAATGATACGAAGTCTCCTGCTCACAGAAGGAGTCCGCAGCCGGCTGCTCGGTTATCCTGATGGAGAGCGCCGCCTGACGAACATGCTTCATCTCACGGAACTCCTCCATGGATTGTGCTGTGAATCGCGCCTCGGCATGAGTGGCCTGCGCAAACGGCTCGCGGAAGAAATCAAAACCGCTGAAGTCACTCACGTCGAGGAGCACGAGCTGCGGCTGGAAAGGGATGAACGCGCAGTGCGGGTGGTCACCATCCATAAGAGCAAAGGACTTGAATTCGGGATTGTCTTCTGCCCCTTCTCCTGGGGTGGCGGAGGACCCGCCAAAGACCGTCATGCCGTCTTTCATGATGGCGAGAACCTGGTTATGGATCTCGCTGACTCGGAGGAAAGCAGACAGAACGAAGCAGAAGAGAGATTAGCCGACAACGTCCGCCGGCTCTATGTCGCGCTCACTCGCGCCAGGCATCGCTCTTACTTCGTCTGGGGTAATTTTAAAAACGCTGATCTTTCTGCTCCGGCCCATCTTCTTGGCAATTGGCCAAGTCCTGGGATGGAAGCTCTCTCCGAAGATTCCGGGATTGTCACTTCGATAATACCAGTTGAGTCTGCCAACACTTATCGGCCGGCTGAGGAAGCAGAGGTTTCACTGCGACCGCGTGCTTTCGATCGCGTGCTTGATCGGACTTATGGGATCGCCAGCTTTACGCGCTTAATCACAGGCCAGACCAGGGAGCCGGAGTTATCGGAAGACGACGCCGCTGAAGCGGCGGAAAGCGAGTTATCAGCGCCTCCGTTGGAACTTCCGCAAACTGGAATATTCGCTTTCCCGCGCGGGACCGAACCCGGGACCTGTCTGCATTATATTTTTCAGGAGCTTGATTTTCACGATCGCACGAACCTGGCCGAGCTGGTGGGGCGCAAGCTTCGCGTCTTTAGCATTACCGGCTTCGATGAAATTGTTTGCGAAATGATCGAGAAGGTCTGCGCTGTCTCGCTGATTCCGGATGCTCCGGAGTTTAGTCTTGCGGACGTTAGTCAGGCTAAGCGCTTAACGGAGCTCGAATTCTATTTCCCGATTGAGGAGATCGTCCGGGAGCGCCTGAGTGATCTGATAGGGGATGATCGGTTAAGATTCCAGCCGATGAGCGGGTTTATGAAAGGTTTTATCGATCTTGTCTTTCAACACCAAGGGAAGTTTTACATTGTCGACTGGAAATCGAATTGGCTGGGACCTGACTTGCGCAGTTATACGCACTCGGAAATGGCGATCGAGATGGAGAAGAAGTTCTACAGCTTGCAGCTAAGCATCTATACCGTGGCCTTACATCGTTTTCTAAGCGCGCGGCTCCCGGGCTATGAATACGACCGGCATTTTGGCGGCGCATACTATATCTTTTTGCGCGGCGTCGAACCGACCGAACCCAATCATGGCGTTTTCCGTGTGCATCCCGACGCGACGTTTATCGATCAGCTCAGTCAGCTACTAAGCCATGGTCGTTAACCAGGGTCACAGTGCGCTCGATCGTCATTTTGCCGACTTGGTTAATCGGCTGGAATGCGACGCCAGCCCCGAGTTGAAACTGGCGGCACTCCTGGTAAGCCGTCATCAAGCATTGGGGAACATTTGTTTGCCGCTCGAAGAGATCGCGGATCAAACTCTCCCGGAAGGGTTGTCTGGCTTCGACCGCACTCCGAAGGCGACACCTTGGGCACGGAAGCTTCGCAAGAGCGTTATGGTTGGCGTCCCCGGGGAATTTAGGCCGCTTATCCTTGATGACTGCAACCGGCTCTACCTCCGCCGCTACTGGGAATACGAAAAGTCTTTGTCTGAGGAGATAAGGGCGCGCCTGTCCGCCGCGCCTCCGGAGACTGACCCGAAGCTGTCAGAAAAAGGTCTCAATCGCCTTTTCGCCGCGAGCGACGAAACGGATCTGCAGAGGGTTGCGGCAGACCGGGCGGTGAGGCAAAATTTTACTATCATCACGGGAGGACCTGGTACGGGTAAGACGCGCACAGTGGTGGCAATTTTGGCTTTGCTTATTGAGCAAAGCCAAAGACCGCTTCGTTTCGCGCTGGCGGCTCCAAGTGGAAAGGCTGCGGCGCGTCTCCAGGAGGCGGTGTTGAGCAACATGGAAGCGCTCGACTGCTCGCAGGCTGTAAGGACTCGTATGCCGAGGAATGCTACGACCATCCATCGTTTGTTAGGCACGATTCCCGACTCTCCCTTTTTCCGGCATACTGCGGACCATCAGCTTCTCGTCGATGTGGTGATCATTGATGAGGCATCGATGGTTGACCTCGCGTTGATGGCGAAGCTTTTTGCGGCTATTCCAGCTACCGCCCGAGTCATTCTTCTCGGGGACAAAGATCAACTCACTTCGGTCGAGGCCGGTTTTGTGCTGGGAGATATCTGCAATCCTCCTTCCGTCGCGGCGCTCACGGACGCCCAGGCGCAACTCTCTTTTTCATTTGGAGCCCCGAGTCCGAGAGTTCGATCGATCCAACGTTCGATAGTCGAACTTCAGAAGAACTACCGTTTTCCCCGAGAGAGCGGAATCTATCAGCTGGTGCAGGCCGTAAATCGCGGTGACGCCGAAAGGTCAATTGTCCTTCTCAAGGACAAATCCTTTGCCGATCTATCATGGAAAACGGTGCCGAACGCCAGATCCATTCCCCGATATCTGCAACAGTCGGTGCTCTCGGATTACAAGGGCTACCTAGCAAAGAGCGATCCCGCTGAAGCTCTCGAATCTTTTGGAGATTTCCGAGTGCTCTGCGCGGTGAGGAACGGCCCCTTCGGCACGATTGAGTTGAACCGCCTAATCGAGGAGGCTCTCTTCCAGGCGAAGCTCTTACATGAGAGAGAGCAGTGGTATTGTGGACGGCCGGTGATGGTAACCCGAAACGATTACAACGTCAGGCTCTTCAATGGCGACATCGGGGTCACCATTCAGGATATGGAAAGCACAAGCGAGAAGCGGGTGATTTTTGGTTCCGCGGAAGGTGGCTTTCGCCGGGTCTTACCTTCGCGCCTGCCGGTTCATGAAACCGCGTTTGCCATGACCGTGCATAAGAGTCAGGGCTCCGAGTTCGCGAGGGCGCTCCTCATTCTACCGGAGAAAGACTCGCCGGTCTTAACCCGGGAACTCCTTTATACCGGACTGACTCGGGCTCGCGAGCACATGGAAGTCTGGGCCTCCGAGGGGGTGCTGCGGGAGGCGATTGCAAAGCGGGTGACGCGCAGCTCCGGCCTGCGCGACGCGATCTGGGGGTAGTAATCGTTTCTCGAGTCAGACGAGCGCTGGCAGGAGCGAAGCGCCTTTGGCAGCAGCCGCCGGGCCGGACTGAAGGTGCGCGGCGATGGTCTGGGCGAGTCGATCGGGCAGGTAGGGCTTGGCCAAATAGGCGTGTTGATTTTCGCGCTCGAAGTCGGCGCCGATCAATTCGGGACTGTAGCCGCTGGTGAAGATGACCTTGAGGTCGGGTTTTTCCATGACGAGAGTGTGCGCCAGTTCCCGGCCAGAGATGGACTCGGGCATGACAATGTCGGTGAGGAGCAAGTCAATGTCGTCGCGGTGCTCGGCCCACACTTCCAGGGCAGCGCGGCCATTGGACGCTGATAAGACACGATAACCCAAGGTGCCGAGGGCATCCTGAACAAAATCGCGGAGCATTTCCTCATCCTCGACGACGAGAATAGTAATACCCTCAGTAGGCGTGCACTCCACGGGCAATCTTATGGGCTTCGCCGAATCCATAGCTACTCCGTCGGCGGAGATTGGGAAGAAGGCGCGGATGGTGGTGCCGCGGCGTGGTGCGCTTTCGACTTCGATCCAACCGCCGTGTTGCTTGAGCACTCCATAGACGGTGGCGAGTCCCATGCCAGTGCCTTTCCCGGGATCCTTTGTGGTGAAGAATGGCTCGAAGATGCGAGCTACGGTGGTGGCGTCCATTCCATTGCCAGTGTCTTTCACTGCCAGGCAGATGTGGGATCCTAACTGTGCCTCGGGATTGCGGGCGCGCCCGGCTTCGTCAATGTCGACCTGGAGAGTAGCGAGGGTAAGTTTGCCGCCCTCAGTCATGGCGTCGCGCGCGTTCAGCGCCAGGTTCATGATGACCTGATCGATATTGCTTGGATCGGCAAATATTGGCGGCAGCTCAGGCGCGAGCTGCATATCGAGCGCGATATGTTCGCCAATGATCCGACGCAACATGCCGACCGTCTGCTCGACGACTTCATTGAGCGCGAGCGGCCGGCGCTGAATAACTTGTTTGCGGCTGTAAGCCAGTAGCTGGCGAGTCAAGGCGGTGGCGCGTTCCGCGGCGCGTTCCACCTGGCGGAGAGAAGCGTTGAGCTTTTCGTCGAGATGCGGGCTGCGTAGCTGCATCGCGGTGTTGCCTAGAATTACGGTAAGGATGTTGTTGAAGTCGTGAGCCACGCCGGCGGCCAGCCGGCCGACCGCTTCCATCTTTTGCGCCTGGCGAAGTTCGTTCTCCAAACGCGTGCGATCGGTGACGTCCTGCAGGATGAGGAGGTGATAGGGAACGCTGCCGAGCTCGAGGTTCTCGGCGGCGACAAGGACTTCGCGCGTCTCGCCACTGGTGGTGCAAATAGTGGCCGCCAAATTGCGAACAGGATGGCGAGCAGCAAGCTTTTCTCGAATGTCCAAGGGCGTAGCCTCATCGGCCCATAAGGTGGTTTCGCCAGCTAACACTGCTTCGAGCGAGTCACTAACTAACTCAAGGAAGCTGGCATTCGCGTCGAGGCAGCGTTTCCCGTTAGTCCGCTGAATGACCATGGGGATAGGACTGCTGTGAAAAGCTTTGGCAAACCGTTCCTCGGACCGGCGCAAGGCGTCTTCCGCGACCGCGCGTTCCGCCACTTCGCCGGTGAGTCGCTCATTAGCGGCGCGCAATTCTGCTGTGCGCTCGTTTACCAACGCATCAAGTTCCTCCATTTGCCGGCGCGCCATCTGAGTTAGCTGCCATTTCTTGGCCAGGGCGTGTGCCATTTGCAGGACTTCGACGTTATCAAAAGGTTTCTTAAGCACGAGCATCTGGTCGGTGTTACCGATCGACTTGGCGATTTCGTCCCAAGAGTAGTCAGAGTAGGCCGTGCAGATGACAATCTGCAGGTCGGGAAACTCCTGCCATATGCGCGAGACGGTCTCGATTCCATCCCAGCCCGGCGGCATGCGCACATCCACGAAGGCCACCGCGTAGGGCGCGCTATTGGTGACGGCGGTGCGGACTTTTTCCAGCCCTTCCTCGCCCTGAAAAGCTGAGTCGATCTGAAAGCTCCATGGTCGCGGTGTATGGGCGACTTCTCCGAAGAGTGCCGCTTCATCGGCGTCGAGTTCCTTGGAGAGCTTGGCGTCAGCCGGCCCAAGGATTTTCCGGAAGTCCTGGTGGATCGAAGGGTTATCATCGATGATGAGAATCCGATGGTTTTCCAAGGGTAATGTTAACGGTTTCGTATTCATGTGTTCGGTGTAGCGATGGCGATGGGAAGCTCGAGAGTGAAGGTGGCGCCGCGGTTAGGGCCGAGACTCGCGACCGTGAGCGAGCCGCCCATCGCGTGCGCCGCCAGCGCGCCACTATGCAAGCCAAAGCCGTGCCCTTCTTCCCTGGTTGTAAAACCGTGCGCGAAAACGCGGGTGAGATTTTCCGGTAAAATGCCAATGCCGTTGTCGGCTACGACAATGTGAACGTTTCCCTCGTCGTCGGGGAAGATGGAAATCGTTATGCGCTTGTCGATGCGCTTTACTTCGTCGAGCGCGTACTTGGCATTGCGAATGAGGTTGATGAGGATTTGCAACACTTTGTGCCGATCCACCCGGATGAGCGGGACGGATGAAAATTGGCGATCGACGACGATGCCGTGGCGGTCGAAGGCGCCTGTGTTCATGGCGATCGCGTCATCGACGAGAAGGTGCGCGGGCAGGTCTTCAAAGACGCCGCTGACCTTGGCGTAACTCTGCTGCATGGCGACGACCTCTTTGATGTGCTCGATGTTGCGCCCGAGCTGATCGACCTCCTGGAGAAGGTCGGCATTTTCCGCGACGAAGAATTCTCCTAGCTTTGCCAGATAACCCGGCAGCTTCTGTCCGTTGACGTCGTTGGTGAGATACTCACCGAGCTGGCCGTTATGCGCAGTGAGAAGAGCCGCGGCCTGGGCTAGCTTCGGCGCCTTTGAACGGCGCAGCTTCTCCACCACCAGGCTGGCGGAAACGTTCACGCTATTAAGGACATTGCCAACGTTATGCAGGACTCCGGTTGCTACTTCGGCCATACCTGCAAGGCGCGAGGTTTCGATTAACTTCTGCTGCGAAACGCGCAACGCTTCTTCAGCCTGCCGGTGATCGGACATATCGCGCATCACCGTTGAGAGATATTCCAGCCCGCCCTCCGAGTTCTTGTGCGCGATCAGCACTTGTGAAACGTGAACCTCCTGGCCTTTGCCGTTGAGGATGGCTGTCTCACCGGCCCATGATCCGTTTTGCAGAGCGCCTGGTAATCCTTCGCGCGAGATAATCTCGCGCGCCCAGTCCGGCTGAAGATCGAGAGTTTTTAGCCTGCTTATATCCTTGTCTTGAGCGAGACCCAGGACCTGGCGGCCCGCATGATTTAGATAGAATGCGTTATCGTTAGGGTCCGCGCTGATCACGATGTCCGGTGTCGCTTCAAGAATGGCGGTGAGACGGGCATGGGCCGCTTCCGCGCGTTCGCGCTCGCGAACCTCACGCTGGAGCGCGCTGACCTGTTGCTGTAACTCCCGCTGCGCGCCTTGCAGGGCGCTGTCTTGCGATTGAATCTGAGTCAGCATTTGATTAAACGCATCGGTCAAAACGCCAACCTCATCGCCGCATACTTTGCTCGCCCGCACGGAATAATCTTTGTGGTCGGCGATGGTGCGCGCAGTGCCCGCGAGACGGAGAATGGGGTCGGTAATGAAGCGCAGAAATTGACTTGAAAGAAGGAACGCGAGAAGGAGCGAGGCAGCGAGAACCAGAGCAAAGATGCCTCCGTAGAGTCTGAGCAGTTGTGATGTCAAGGCACCCAAATCAGCCAGGAGATAAAGCGTCCCCTGCCGTTTGCCATCGACCATGACTGGCTGCGCGAGGAGGATGCGAGTGCTGTCGATCCGAAAACCGGATTTCAATCGCGCGCCTTTGATCTGGAGCTCATCGCGCGCGTTCCCAAAATAGGCCAGCCGCTGCTGGTTCATTAACTCAAGGCGCGCACTGACGATTTGCGGCATCGTCTTCAGCCCTCCCAGGATTTGCGCAGCCGCCTCCTCGTCTTTGAACATGACCGCTGCGGCGCAATTGTGTGCCGTGATCTCACCGACGACCGCCAGCTCGTGGGCGAAGTGCTGCCTTAACGTGTAACCTTGAAAACAGAAAAGCGCTGCAAACGCGAGGAGCAGGACCACGGCCGCTATCGACATGATAACGGAAGTGATTTTTTGCCGAATGGGGCGATCGCACAGTTTTTGCATCTCGTAGATCAAGGGCGAGCTCGTCTCAACCAATGGCGTCCAACGGAGCGAAGCAATGTCTTCGCCATCCTCGATGAGTTAAGCACGGTCACGTTTGGTCTTTGGTACAGGCACGCGATGATTCTTCCTCGAAAAAGCAACAATCGTGCTACTTGCCGCTATTCCTCATGGGGGCGGCGATGTTGGAACACATTTTGCTCTTCAAGGGTCGCGGCTCACGGCCTAACGATCCAGGCCAGCCCACCTTTAAAACCAATCAATGAATCTCTTCACAGACGAAATTGAGAAGCCGGCAAGAACGGAAACGCGGAAAGAAGAATGTGCAGTCAGGGCCGCTTCGTCGGGTTCAGTTCGCGGGCGTAAGCGCGTTTTGCCCGCCGCTGTCCTCGCCGCGGTGATCTTGACAATGGGTTTCGGAATTTGGAGTTTGTCGCGCCAGTTGGCGCCCGAGCTGATCAGCGTGTCAGCGTCGCCGGAGGCGGCCGCCATGGCTGTTCTCCCAGAGAAAAGCATCGCCGTGCTTCCTTTCGAGAATCTTAGTGAGGAAAAACAAAATGCGTTCTTGGCCGATGGTGTGCAGGACGACATTCTTAGCGCGCTCTCCAAGGTGGCGGACCTCAAGGTGATCAACCGCACCTCCGTCAACACCTACAGTGCGAGCAGACCGCGCAACTTACGCGAGCTCGCCCAAACCCTCGGCGTGGCCTACGTGCTGGAAGGAAGTGTCCGCCAGGAAGGGGCGAAATTGCGCATCGTCGCTCAACTGACCGATGCTCGCAGCAAAACCCATTTGTGGAAAGTGCGCTACGAACGCGATCTAGCCGATGTCTTTGCGATCCAGAGCGAAATCGTGCAGCGAGTTATCTCACAACTCCAGGCCACAGTTTCACCCAAAGAGAAAGCTGCCCTCGACGAGCGTCCGACAAAAGATCTCACCGCCTACGGCCTTTACCTCCGTGCCAAGGCGCTCGTCGCAACCATCTCCCTCAACGCGCAGATTAACGAAAAATTGCGCGAAGCCGTTCAGTTGCTCGACGAGGCGATCGCGCGCGATCCTGATTTTTTCCTCGCCTATTGCCAGTTAGCCGCGGCCCACAACTACCTCTATTTCTTTGGTCTCGACCATACGCCGGCGCGTCTGGCTTTGGCCGATGCTGCACTCAAGACTGCCGTTCGCCTGCGGCCCGATGCGGGCGAGACCCACCTGGCGCGAGCAAATTTTTTCTACCGCTGCTATCTCGACTACGAGCATGCGCGCAGAGAGCTCGCAATGGCGCAACGTGTGCTGCCGAATAACTCGGAGATCTTCGAGCTAACCGGCTACATTGATCGCCGCCAAAACCTTTGGAACGAATCCGCGCGCAGCTTGCAAAGAGCGCTCGCCTTGGATCCGCGTAACTTTTTCATCCTCCAGCAGATCGCTCTGAGTTATCAGGAGTTCCGGCAGTTTGGGGCGATGGCTGCTGCTCTCGACCGTGCTCTTGTCTTGATTCCTCATGACCTGGATACCCGCGTCACTCGCGCTTCGGTCGACCTCGAATGGCGGGCCGACCCGCGGCCTATGCATCAAACCATCAGCACAATCCTGGCGGAGAATCCGGCGTCCGCGGCCGATCTGGCCGCTAACTGGTGGTATGTCGCCCTCTGCGAACGCGATTCGACCGCCGCCAGGCAAGCGTTGGCCGTTATGCCGGCAAGTGGGATAGCCACCGATCTGAATTTCCCGCGTTCGTGGTGTGAAGGCCTTGCCGCCCGCGTTAGAGGTGATACCGCTGTCGCTCAAACTGCCTTCCTCGCGGCGCGCGCGGAGCTGCAGAAGACCGTCAGCGAGCAACCCGACTATGGTCCGGCTTTCTGTGTGCTAGGGCTGATCGACGCCAGCCTTGGGCGCAAGGACGAAGCCATTCAGGAAGGCCGCCACGCCGTCGAGATGCTGCCGATTACCAAGGACGCCATCGATGGTGCGGAGCTAATGAAATATCTCGCTGTGATCTATGCCTGGACTGGCGAGAAAGACCTCGCGATCGAGCAAATCGCCGCGACGCTGAAAATTCGAAGCACCGTAAGCTACGGCAACTTGAAGTTGCACCCTTGTTGGGACGCCCTGCGTGGCGATCCACGCTTCGAAAAAATTGTGGCTGATCTCGCCCCAAAGAACACTCAGAACTAAAGCAACTGGGAAACCGCTTTGCAATCCGCCCGGCTGTGGTTGGCTGGATACCCGGACGAGCTCAGAAATCGCCTTGCCCCTGCAGTCGAGATGATAACCAGGCGAAGAAACTCTTGTCCGGTGCTCGATTTGCAGAGCATGAATGTCCAAACAAACGTGAAACTCACTACACGCACGCGATCGCGAAGAGTCAAGATACGCCCAAGCCGGCAATCGGGTTCGAACCGATGACCTGCTGATTACAAATCAGCTGCTCTACCAACTGAGCTATACCGGCATTTACGAGGGAAAACTCGCCTCTCTAGCAACGCTTTCAAGCGCCATTGTACACGCCTTTTGTACACGCTTTTCCGAATAGACGTGTGCAACGTGCCGTGTCGAGAGAGCGCCGCAACCCATCGGCCGACTCTCATCATTCGCCAAGCTGATCGAGGATGGCGCCGTCCTTCCGGTCCGTTGTGGCATCAATTGCTCCGGCCATTGAGCAGCGTCGATACTAGCAATTGGCACTATGGCGACGCCGACGCTGCGCCATGCCGAACACGGAAGAATCACTTTGGGAAAAGACGAGCATTCAAAACATGTTTCGTTACGTTCCGTCTGGCACGTACTACGCACGATTTAGGGCGGGTGGAAAGGTGATTCGACAGAGCCTCGACACCTCTGTGTTCTCGGTTGCCCGGCAACGGCTTCCAGACAGAATGCGCCAGTACCGTTCTCGTCACGAATCGGTTCAGGCATTTGCGGATGGCAAAATGACGATGGCCGATGCTTCCGAAGTCTATCTGCGCAAGGTGCGCGCAAGCGCTTCTCTTAAAACGCGTTCGAAGGATTACCGCGAGATGATGATCGATTTTATCAAGCGGTCGTGGCCAGCTCTGATGGAAATGGACGTGCGCAAGGTTAGCGATCGAGATTGCGAGAATTGGCTCACCCGCTATCAGCAACAATACGCGCCGACGGTCGTCAATAACAGCATCGGCACTCTGCGGGCAGTGTTTGACGAAGCGATCAGCACCGGGGCGCGTTTCAACAATCCGGCCTCGGGACTTTCCCGGGTCAAAGTAAAACAGAAGCGACTGCAGCTCCCGTCCCGTCAGGAATTCTTGCGTTTCGTGGAAGAGATTCGGACGGCGGGCGCACGGCAATCCAAAGATTGCGCGAACCTGGTGCGCTTTCTTGCTTACAGCGGCGTTCGAATCGGCGAAGCGCGGTATGTGACGTGGGCCGACGTGAATCTTGCTCAAGGGGAAATGCACGTCCGAGGCGATCCCATTACAGCGACGAAGAATGGCGAGACGCGGTATGTCCCGATGATATCAGAACTAGAGCAGATGCTGTCCGAATTACGGAATGAGCGCCCTAACGACTCATCGGCTTCGACCGTCATGCGCGTCTTCGAATGTCAGAATAGCATGACGCACGCGGCGGCAAAGATCGGCATGAAACGAATTACGCATCATGATCTGCGTCATCTTTTCGCCACCATTTGCATTGAGAGTGGCGTCGATATTCCGACTGTCTCGCGCTGGCTGGGACACAAGGACGGTGGAGCGTTGTGCATGAAAACGTACGGACATCTGCGCCGCGAACATAGCTTCTCGCAGGCGCGGCGCGTGAGCTTTGGTGTCGGCTTATAACTGCGGCGTCAGCTCTTGAGCAAACGCAACAGTTCAGCCCGCGGGACGAGCAACTTTCCCTTGAGTGCGCGGCATGCTCGCAGCTTCCCGCGCTGAATCAGCCGGTAAACGCTGAAGTAATTGACTCCCAAAAGGTCGGCGGACTCTTGTACCGAGTAGGCGAGGCGTTCCGCTTCGGTGTTGGCCATTTGAGACTGCGAAGACGAAAGTGCGTCCATGAGTGCCGCTGACGATATCGCCGAGGCCCTCGCTGCTGGCTCTCGCGCCGGAGCGGCTTTGCGACGGTTGAGCCGCGGCGACGAGCGTCTATTGATGCCGATAGCTGCGGAAAAAGCGTACCTGTGAGCACCGACGAAAACGACCGGCCGTCTTTCCGCTTATGTAAGCCAGCGTGAGAAAGGCAAGCGCTCCGAAAATAAGGAAGGGCGCTGCATCGGAATTCGGAGGAGGCAAGCGCGTTGAACCGGTCTCAACCTGCCAGGCGCGCAAGCCCACCGCCAAGAGCAAAAAAGCGGTCCACAGAAAGGCCAAGCCAATTCGAGAGCGTTCTCTCCTCGTTGCGCCTCGAACGATTTCCGCGCCGCACCCGGTGCAGACGTTTGCACGCTCGGGGACCTGTGTCTGACAGTGTGGACAGGCCAACGTTTTCATCCTGCCACTACTAACAACCGAGCGCGCTCGGTGCTTCAATCGTCAAGCGATTTGACGTCGATCGCGGTGATCAGCGCGTCGCTGCCGCAATCAAGGTCGCGATAGCGCGTCGGAAGCGGTCTGATCCAATCCACTGCGAATTCCTGCAAGGCTGGCAAGAGCCTCTCCAACCGACGACCGGTCAGCGTGATTTCGTGATTCGACAGGGTTATTCTTAACGTTTCGTGGGACGCGGCGCGGACATGGTGAGCGCAAAGAAATTGCGAATACGGGAAGATGAACACTTCGTTCGCGCGCATCTCGACCCGAAGACATGTGCGCTCGCGATCGCGATGCCAGCAGTCGGGAGTGTCCTGGATAATGTTCCCAGGCTCGCCGCGCGAGTCTTTGGACAATTGTTTCAAACTCATATCGCGACGCCCTCCTTCGATTGAAATCGCGGGACGTAACGTTTCGCCGCCGCCATCAGACCAATCGCCCTCGCAAGCGCACGACCTCGCCGCATTCCCGGCCGGACCAGACTGCGGAATCGGCTGGACTTGGTTGGTGCGAGATCGAGGGCGAGCGCGCGATCGCCGCTGCGGGTCACGTGCTTGCGGAGCGCTTCTTTGTCGGGCGTGAAGATGCGGACGCTTTTTCGCCCGCGAGAGATGGTCACGTACCACTGCTGTGTGTTTGTCGCCGCCCGGATCGCGGAGTCGGCAAAGAGCACGTGATCGACGGTCTTGCCTTGCGAGCCGTAGGAAGTCACGGCGTAACCCCGCACGAATTGGCGGTAGCTCGCTGGCAAGACCCGGCCGTCTGTGAGTTTGATCTCACCGCTTGTCCTGACTTTCGCAACGGTAACCAATTCGCCATTGGCGAATTTCAGTCCTGCAGAAGTCTTGGCGTTGGCTTTGAGCTGCAACCGATCACCTTGGCTGAGCGAGAGTGCCTGCGGTCGGCAAATATTCAGTGCATTGAGCTGGGAATCTTTGAGTCGATGCACGGAATAGCCGGTATCGATTACCGCGCCTCCTTTCACGAAACCGTAGATTCGGCCTACGTCACCGCGTTGGCAGCGGCCGACCTTACGATTGAAAACCACGACATGATCGGCAGGATAAAAACGTGGGTCCTGTTTCTGCGCCGCGGTGAGATCAATCTGCCGGAGTGCGGTGATGCATACTTCCGACTCCGCGAGGAATTTTTTCTCTCGCAGTTGAGACCGAATCTTCTCGTTGAGTTCATCAATCTCGTCCCAAGTCTGCGAAACGACAATTGCGCTCTCTTTCCTCGCAATCACATCGGCATAGGCGCTAGCCAGTTTACTGCGGAGCGCGTCCGGCGAGCACTCCTCAACCGCTCCAAGTGCTTCCAGTTTATCGAATGAACCGACAACGTCATCCTCAGACGCCCGCTTGACCGCTTCTCGATACTTCCGAATCTGATCTCGTTGCGCTTCGCTTGCGCCTCGCGCTGGGTCTTGCCGGCGAATCGCGTTTAGCTCAGCCGGATCTAAGCCGGCATAGAGTTCGATCGCTCGCAGCGCGTCCGAAGCCTCAACCGGACCGTGCTGTCGTGTGTCCCCGGAGAGGATGACGCGCCCACCGGCGGACTTCACTCGATTGAGCAGTTCCAGGAGTTGCCTCGCCCCGATTTGCCCAGCCTCATCGACGATCACGACGCCGCGCGGCGGCATCGATTCGCCCGCTAAAAACTCTGCCACAGTCT
>JACDGM010000036.1 GCA_013815325.1 Chthoniobacterales bacterium | reverse complement strand
CTCCATGACTCCGGATGAGCTGGCTTGGCCGGTGAAAAATGCCGCCGGATCCAGGATAGGCCGTCCGCCCTCAAACTCCGCTACCCTCATGCTCGTGCAACTCGTGCAAAGAATTGCGATGCCCAGGCAGAGGAAGCGAATCGGAAAGGTCACGGCGGAAGATAGGCTCCCAGTCCGCCAACGCACGGACTCGCTGCGGCGAGCCTGTTCTGGCGAGCAGGCATCTTGCCTGCCGCTTGAGCCGACAGACTGGAGGGCCGTCGGCCGAGACAGGCAGGATGCCCTTCTTCCGTCGCGCACCGCAATTCGATTCCTATTAGGACCCTGCACAGTTACAAGCCCGCGCTGGTTTCAGTCTTCGCGGCGGTTTTTGGCCGGTGCGCGCTCTCGCTCCTAATCCGGGCCAGACGACCCGTCAGCTCTACCTGGTTCTCCTTCCATTCGTATTCCGGATCACCGTTTACCGGGCCCCAGGCAAGACGCCCAGAGTAGCGCCAGTTATCGAAGAGAATCCCTTGAGAGAAGGGCTGGCCCTTGCCCGTGACTACGATCACGTTGTGCTCGCTTGCCGTCCCCGGATAGGATTCCGCCCAATGGAGTTCGAGCGTCTTGAGTTGCAAGGCATCGAGGCGGATGAGGAGCTCGGTGGCCCATTGAAAACAGAGTCCGCCTTTTCGTGCTCCCGTATTCACGAGGAAATTCTGCAGGCCCGGCGGCCAGAGCACGCGCCATTTGCGCGCCAGCTCTCGCCCGGTCGTGTAGGCGGTAGAGACGGCCAGTCGCGCCTCTTCAGGGTCCACGCCGGGGGCGAGGGTCGCGACGCGATGCCGCAGCACCGGGTCTTCGGCCGACTTGGCGAAGACGACCGGCTCTTCGTTGCGGCGCGCTTGCGCCGATGAGACGCAAACCTGGAGCACGATCAGCGTCGCCAATACGAGTGCGCTGAGGCGGGACCAATAGTTTTTACGGCTGGAGATCATTCTTTTGCAACGGTGGACGGCGCCATGACAGTCATGCGCGATGCGGAGCAAGAAACGCGCTTGTTGCCTCGGCGCAATGCCCGATGCAACCGTACCCGCCACGCAGAAGACGGGCGATTTACATTTCACCCGGTCCGAACTAAGGAAACATCGCCCGCTATGCAACCACCAGCCTCTTCAGCCGTCCATGCGCCGCCTCCGGAAGTAACTCTCGCCCAGATGCTCTGGGGCGCCTTGATGCAGCGTAGTCTCTGCGTCGCCACCAAGCTCGGCGTGCCCGATCTCTTGGCGGCTCAGCCGCAG
Source organism: Chthoniobacterales bacterium (assembly GCA_013815325.1). Classification (GTDB taxonomy): domain Bacteria; phylum Verrucomicrobiota; class Verrucomicrobiia; order Chthoniobacterales; family UBA10450; genus Palsa-1392. The sequence goes on along the minus strand of JACDGM010000036.1, from coordinate 38,724 downwards.
ACCGCCGCAGATCTCGCCACCCAAACCGGCGCGAACGAGCCTTCGCTTTATCGCCTGCTGCGCACACTCGCGAGCGCGGGCATCTTTTCCGAAACGCACGACCACCGTTTCGAGCTGACGCCGATCTCTCAGTTATTGCGGCGGGATGTGCCCGGCTCGATGCGCGATCTCGCTGTCATGTTTGCCGAAGACTGGCAGTGGCGGAACTGGGGCGAACTCATGCATTGCGTCATGACCGGCAACGCCGCCCAGCACAAACTCTATGGCATGGACTCATTCGCTTATTTCACCGCGCAGCCCGCCCTCGGTGCGGTCTTTAATCGAGCCATGACGGGGCTGTCGGCCGCGGTCGCTCCAGCCATCGCGGAAGCTTATGACTTCTCGCGCACGAGTACGGTGGTCGAGGTTGCGGGAGGCCATGGATTGCTCCTTGCCGCGATACTCAAACGCAACCCGAAAATGCGCGGTATCCTTTTCGATCTGCCGGACGTCCTCGTCGGCTGTGGAGAGTTACTCGATCGCGAAGGCGTGCGCGATCGCGTGGAACTCGCCGCGGGCGATTTCTTCCAGTCCGTAACACCGGGCGCCGATCTCTACACGATGAAGCATATCATTCACGATTGGGACGACGCGAAGAGCCTGCAGATTCTGCGCAACATCCGCGCCGCCATGAAACCGGATGGCCGCGTCCTCACCATCGAAATGGTCGTGCCCGAAGGAAACGAACCGAGTCCTTCGAAAATCCTCGATCTCCAGATGATGATCATGGAAGGCGGGAAGGAGCGGACCGCGGGTGAATACGAGGCGCTCTACGAGTTAGCCGGGTTAGGATTAACTCGCATCCTTCCCACGATGTCGCCCTTCAGCTTGATCGAAGGCAAGATTCGTTAGTTGCTCTGGCCGCTCAGTCGCTGAACCGAGTCACGCCTTGCACGCGACATAGACAGTGCTTTCAGAAGTCCCTTCCAGGAGCGGATTGGGAAAGCTGACGATGTGAGCGCGGACGGTGGCGAAAACGCTGCCGAGCACGTCGAGAAAATCATCATCCGGCGGGTCATCAGACCAGAGCGCAAAAACGCCGCCAGGGTGTAAGTGTGCCGAGAGCGCGCGCAGACCTTCCGCTTCATAGAAAGCGGCATTACTCGGATGCAGGAGGCTGCGCGGTGAATGATCGATATCCAAGAGCACCGCGTGAAACAGTCTGCCCGGCTGCTCCGGATCGAACCCGTCCCTTGATTTCGCGCGCGCAAAAAAGTCGGCATGCAATAGCCGGCAGCGGGGATCGCCCGTCAGCTTCTCGCCGAGCGGCACGAGCGCGTTTTGATGCCATTCGATCACCGGCTGCAAGGCGTCGACGATAAGAAGCGATGCTACGTCGTGATGCTCGAGAGCCGCCACCGCGGTGTAGCCAAGCCCCAGCCCCCCCACGACCACGTCCCATGACGCTCCTTCCAATTCGCCTAGCCCGAGGTGAGCAAGTGCCACCTCGACCTCATGAAACAAGCTCGACATCAGGAAGGCGTCGCCCAGTTGCACTTCATAAACCTCCATGCCGCCTAACGACAGCACACGGCGCCGGCGCAGGCTCAGTTGGCCCAGCGGCGTCTCGCGGAAATCCAGTTCCTTAAAGTCGCTGCTCATCGTGCCTGATAGGGGACATGCCGCATATACTATCTCATCCGGCCTCACCGCCTGCCTTTAATATTTTATCTCCAACCGCCCGCCCACCAAGAACCGTAGAATAGATGATGAAAACTCAATTCACCGTCGGCACCGTCGGCCACTTCGGACTCTCCGTGCGCTCGCCGAAAAAGAGCGCGAAATGGTTTCAGAGCGCCTTGGGCTTTGAAAAGCAGTTCGAGTTCGACAAAGGAATCGCGGTCGGCAACCGGAACGTGACCATCGCGCTGCACAAGGGAAAGCCGCGACCGAAGACTCTCGGGCACATGTCGTTTCACCTAACGAACATGGCAGCCCTGCGCAAAGCGCTGGCCCATCTGAAAAAGCTAAAGGTCAAAGTGGAAGACCGGGGTGACGAGATCGGACCGGAAGCCCCCGGCTCGAAGCACATGGGTATTTGGTTCCGTGACCTTGATGGCTACCGCTGGGAGCTTTCTGTGCAGAACGGGAAACGCTGACAGGATTAACAGGATTTTCAGGATTGAAGACTAAGAGCCTTTGCCTTTGCTCATTCCTAATCCTGTAAATCCCGTTAATCCTGTCTTAATATTTCAGGAACGACACCACGGGCGTCGGCTCGAGCTTCGGCCGGCCATCGAGAAACTCGAGCTCGATCAAGAATTGCGCTTCGAGCAACTCGCCACCCGCTTTGCGGATGAGCGCCGCCGCGGCCGCTGAGGTGCCGCCGGTCGCGAGTAAGTCATCGATGAGCACGATTTTCTCGCCGGGTTCGATGCTGTCGATATGCATCTCCATCTCCGCGTCGCCATATTCGAGCGAGTAAGCAGCGCTCGCGGTTTTAAATGGAAGCTTTCCTTTTTTACGGATCGGGACGAACCCGACTCCCGACGCGTAAGCCACCGCCGAACCAAAGAGAAACCCGCGCGCATCGATTCCGACCACCTTATCCACCGTTAGCGAGCGGCATCTATCAAGGAAACAATCGATCGAATCGCGGAAGAGCGTGGCGTCGATCAGAATCGGGGTGATGTCTTTGAAAACGATGCCGTGTCTGGGAAAGTTTGGCACGTCGCGCACCGCCGCGCGCAGCCGATCGATCGAGTCAGCAACCATGGCCGGGCCCTCGTTAGGGCGTGGCGCCGGGACTCGCGGTCGCGGCAGGAGCGACCGGTGCGCCGGCGGGCACAACTCCGACCGCCGCTGCGGCCGCAGAGGGAGACGATGCACTTCCGACCGCCGGGGCCGTGCCCTTCGGGACGGGATTGAGTTGCGCTTTGGCGTCAGCTGCGGCGCCTTGAGCGGCCGCTTTCACGGGCAGCGGGCTGGCGGCTTTAGCGGGCAGCGAGCTGGTCGCCTTCTGCGCTGCGGAAGTTTTCATCAGTTCCCGGCGCACATCGGAACTGGCGACTCCCTTGTGCGCGTAGAGGACCGACAAGAGGAGCACTGTGATAAAGAAAATGCTCGCCAACCAGGTTGTGATCGTCGTCAAAACATTGGTCGTCTGCGCGCCGAAAATGTTCTCCGTGACTCCGCCGCCGAAAGCCGCCCCGAGCCCTTCGCTTTTTGGGCGCTGCATCAGGATGACGAACATCATGAGCAACGCGACGAGCGGCTCAAAAACCAGCAGGGAGTTGATCAGAATCGACATTGGGACGGGGAATATGGCGAAAGAGGCGGGTTTGTCCACATAGGACCTACGACGCATAGGACCTACGGCAGCAGCTGCGGCCTCCTAGCGCACGGGTACTTTTCGATGAACCCAGACGCTGTTCACGAGCCCGAGCCCGAACATGATCATGAGCGCGAACGAACCGCTGTAACTGATCAACGGCAACGGCACGCCGGTGATCGGCAGGAGGGAAATCGTCATCCCGACATTCTGAAAAATATGGGTGAACACAAGGGTGGTGACGCCGATGACAAGGAGCGTGCCGAAGAGGTCGCCCGCCGTAAAAGCGACGAAGAGACACGTCACGAGGAGCAAGGCGAACGCGCTCAGCAGCACGAGGCCGCCGACGAAGCCCCATTGCTCGCCGATGGCGGAGAAGATGTAGTCGTTATGCACAGCCGTCGCGGGCAGGAATCCCAATTCGATCTGGGTGTTTGGCGCTTTAAAGCCTTTCCCGGACCAGCCGCCGGAGCCGATCGCGATAAGCGACTGGTTGATCGCCCAGGCCGAACCCTGGCGGTCGATATCGGGGTTGATGAACGCGGTGATCCGCTCTTGTTGATAGGGCTTGAGCACAGCGGTGTAGGCGAGCGGGAGGACGGCGAGCACGATGAGAACGACGCAGCTGAGATAACGGAGCGGCAGCCCTCCGACGTAGAGGAGGGCGAGGATGATCGGGCCCCAGATCATGCACTCGCCGAGGTCGGGTTGCATCAAGATGAGCAAACAAGGCGCGCCGACGATGGCGCCGCAAAGAGTCAGCCGCAGCATCGGGTGCATCTGGCGAAATTGGCTGAGAAAAAGAGCGAGCACCATAATGCCCGCAACCACTGCGAGCTGCGCGGGCTGGAAGTTTACCGGCCCGAAATGGAGCCAGCTGCGCGCCCCATAAACTTTTGTGCCGATAAAACGAGTCAGGATGAGAAAGCAAAGCCCGGCAAAATACATCGGGAGCGCGCCCCATTTAACCCAGCGGTAATCGATCAGGCTGGTGGCAATAAAGGCGAAAAAACCGACCGCCACCCAGTTGGCTTGTTTGCGCCAGAAATCGAGCGCCGTCGTGTCCTGCCGCATATAGGTGGCGCTGTAGATCGCGACGATGCCGAAAATCGCGAGCGCCAGCATGTTGACGAGCAGAAGCCAGTTGAGGCCGAGCAATTTGCGGAGAAACGGGGTCATCGAGATGCGCTTTTTACCCTTGCCCACGTAAGATGGCAAAGACGGGCCGAAAGTCCAGCCGCGGAATATCCCGGCGCGCGCCAGCTTATAAATTTCGCGAAATCAGTGGCTTACATTGTTTCTGATAATTGATTCAACGCGAAACCTTGTCAGCCGGTCAAAGCCTTCTAAATTTCCGTGGCCCCTCGCGAATTTCCCCATGGCGAAAAAAACGAAACGAAAATTGTCTCGGCCGACCCTGCCGATGCAGCGGCATCTGAATCTTCGCCATGAAGGACGCTACTTCGATCTACGCCAGATTTTCGAGCGCGTGAACGCGCGTCATTTTCGCGGCCGTCTGCGCGGATACAACGTCATGTGGGGCCGGCGGCGGCGGCAGCGGCCGAAGGAGTACTTCATCTTCGGCACGATCCAGGAAGAGGACCGCGTCATTCGAATTCATCCGTTGCTCGATCAGCCGTTCGTCCCGCGCTGGTTTTTGGAATATGTGCTTTACCACGAGATGCTGCACTCGGTTGTGCCGGATGAAACGGACGCGTCGGGCCGGCGCCGGGTGCACACGGACGAGTTCTATCGCCGGGAAAAAACGTTCCCGAGCTACCGGCGCGCCCGCCAGTGGGAAGAGGAAAACCTCGCGCGCTTTCTGCGGTAACTAAACGCTTCGCTCCGCGAAGCGCGAGACTCACGCCCGAGATTCCCTAATGAACCTCCGCGGCCGCCGGCCGACCGTCCACCTCAGACGGCAAGGGAGTCGTTGCTGTGTTCTTTTTGATGAGGTACCAGAGCGCGGTCGCGAGCAGGAGGGAGATCACTTTCGCGCGCCAGTTGTTCAGGATCATCTTCTTCATAATTGCGATGGAGGAGCACTTCGCCGAGGCGTTGCCGGAAACTCTCCGGGGTAAAATTGCGTTCGAGCCGCCGCCGGTAACAGATGGAAATTGCGCCCGTTTCTTCGGATACGACGATGGCGACGGCATCCGATTCTTCCGTAATCCCCAAGGCGGCGCGATGCCGCAGACCGAGACTGCGGTCGAGAGTCTCGCGCTGGCTCACCGGAAAAATGCAGGCCGCGGCGGCGATGCGGCCGTCGCGCACGATTACGCCGCCATCGTGCAGTGCCGATTTCGGGTGAAAGAGAGTGAGCAACAGCTCGGTCGAAAACGCCGCGTCCACGATCACGCCGGTTTCCTCGTAAACCCTGATCGACGTGTCGCGCTCGATCGCGAGCAGCGCACCGAATTGCTTGTTCGCGAGCTGCGTCACCACTTCCGCCAGGTCATGCACCGTCTCGCGCTTCTCGCTCGTTAGGGAAAAAATCGGATGACCGCCCAGCTCGGCCAGTCCGCGGCGCAATTCCGGTTGAAAAATGACGACCAGCGCGACCGCGATAAAGACCGAGAAGCTGCGAATGATGAAGCTGATCACGACCAGATTGAGGAGCTGCGAGATCAGCGTGAGCGTGAGGAAAACGATCGCGAGGCCGGTCAGCACTTTCGCCCCGCGGGTGCCGCGGAAGTAGAGATAGCCGTAGTAAATGCCAACGCTCAGAAGGACGATCTCGAAGGCGCTGCGCCATCGATCGAAAAACATTTGTGTGATTTGAGGGATCATCGGCCGGCAGCAAGAAAAGCTTCCGTGGTGCGGAGCGCGTTCGCATTTTCGGCCACGTCGTGGACCCGCAAGATCTGCGCGCCGCGCTCGCGCAGGAGCGAAGTCAGCGCCACCGTCGCGCTCGTTTTCGCAAACGGCGCGTCGGCGATTTTGCCGAGAAAGGATTTCCGCGAAACTCCCACGACGAGCGGGCGATCATCCACCCGGAGGCGTTCGAGATTGACGAGCAGCTCGAGGTTTTGCGCGACGGTTTTGCCGAAACCGATTCCGGGATCAAAAGCGAGGCAGAGCGGATCGATCCCGAACCGTACCGCCAGCTCGAATTGCTGTCGAAAAAAATCAGCCACCTCGGCGACGACATCGTGATAGACCGGATGCAGCTGCATCGTCTGCGGCGTTCCTTGCATGTGCATAATGATGAGCGCCGCGCGCTTCTCCGCAGCGAGCGCGAACATCTCCGGATCGCCCCGCCCGCCTGTCACGTCGTTGATGATGACGGCGCCGGCGTCGAGTGCCGCCCGCGCCACCGCCGCTTTCGAGGTATCAATCGAGAGATGGACTTCGGCGGACCTGGCGAGTTCTTGCACAACCCGTAGGACGCGGTCGAGTTCCTCGTTAGGCGAAACGGAGAGGGCGCCCGGCCGAGTCGATTCGCCGCCGATGTCGATGATGTCGGCGCCGCTTCGCGTCATCGCGATTCCGTGCCGGACCGCAGCCTCCGTCGCGAAAAATTCACCGCCATCGGAAAATGAATCAGGGGTGACATTGAGCACTCCCATGATCATGCCGCGACTCGTTAGGTCGATGGCGTTTCCATCAACTTTCCAGCTGGCCGAAGTCATCAAGAAAGAGACTATCACAGGACGCGCTTTATTCGACCGCCGCCTAACGGCTGGAAAATGTCTGCTTTCAATCGCGCTGCTTTCTCCGAAACTCGCGCATCCGGGATGAAAAAAGAAAGCGACACCAAACAAAAGATTCTCGCCGTCATGCGCGGGCCAAAATACCGGCCGCTCGACAAAATCGAGCTGGGACGTGCGCTCGGAATCAAGAGCGACGGGCGCGGGCATTTGAAGGAAGCGTTGCAGCAGCTCGAGCGCGCCGGCGACATCGCGCGCATCCGCAAAAACCGCTACGTCCTTCCCGAAGAGGCCGATCTCGTCACCGGCAAACTGCAAGTCCACCAAGCGGGCTTCGGCTTTCTGGTGCGCGAAAATTCCGACCAGGGCGACGTCTTCATCGCGGCGGAAAACACCGGGACAGCGATGAACGGCGACAGCGTCGTCGCGCGCATCACACGCGACGCGGCCTACACTCGCGCCCGGAGCGGCACTGCTCATCCGGAAGGTCGCGTCATTCGCATCCTCGAGCGCGCCCATGCGACCATCGTCGGCACCTTACAGCAGACGCCGAACTTTTCTTACGTCGTGCCGGATGATCCGCGCATCGTGCACAATGTTTACGTCAAACCGCAACCCCTCCCGGAGGCGCACCGGGCTCCCTCTCCGGGTGACAAAGTCGTCGTTAGGCTGGAGCCGTGGGAATCACGCCACGTCAACCCCGAGGGCGAGATCGTCGAGTTCCTCGGGCGCGCGGGCGATCCGGGCGTCGACATGCTTTCGATCATCCGCAAGCATCATTTGCCCACGGAGTTTCCCGTGGACGTCCTGGCTGAAGCGGAACGCGTCCCGGAGACGGTCGATCCCGATGGTTACGGCGAACGTGAGGACCTGCGCGATCGTTTCATCGTCACGATCGACCCCGATGACGCGCGCGATTTCGACGACGCGATCCACGTCGAGAAGCTGCCCGGCGGCGAATGGGAACTCGGTGTTCACATCGCCGACGTTTCGGCTTATGTCGTGCCCGGGAGCGCGCTCGATCGCGAGGCGTTGCAGCGGGGGAACAGCGTTTACCTGGCCGACCGCGTCGTCCCGATGCTGCCCGAGCGGCTGAGCAACGGCGTTTGCAGCTTAAACCCCAACGTCGTTAGGCTGACGCATTCCGCCTTCATTCGCTTTGCGAAAAACGCCGCGCCGCGGAGCGCGCGTTTCGCGCGGACGCTGATCCGCAGCGCCCACCGGCTCACTTACAAAGAAGCCTACGCCATCCTGCAAAATCCGCCTAACGATAAGCTGGGCGAACGTTTGCACACCGCCTGGTCGCTCGCCGCGATCCTGCGCCGCCGTCGTTTTGCGCAGGGCTCGCTCGATCTCGATTTCCCGGAAGTCAAAGTCGTGCTCGATCCCAAAAGCGGCCGGCCGCTCCGGCTCGAACGGATCGAGAACGACGAATCGCATCAACTGGTCGAAGAATTCATGCTCGCTGCCAACGAAGCTGTCGCCGCGGAATTGAAGAACCGCCTCATTCCGACGATCTATCGCGTCCACGAAAATCCTGATCCGGATAAGCTCACGGAATATCGAGAAATGGTTCAGAGCTACGGTTTCCAGGCGGGCGACCTTACGAATCGCGCCGAGCTGCAACGTTTGCTTGCGTCTTTGCGTGGAAAACCGGAAGAGCAGGCACTTAAGATCGGCCTGCTCAAAAGTCTCAAGCGCGCCCGCTATACGACGCAGCCGCTGGGCCATTTCGGCCTGGCAAAAACGAATTACGCGCACTTCACCAGCCCGATTCGCCGTTACGCCGATCTCGTCGTCCACCGCACACTCGCCGCTCGCAACAGCCGCCGCGGCGCGCGCGGGAGTGTGGCCGAGCTGACCGGTATCGCGGAACACATCTCGACCACCGAACGCGTGGCCGCCGACGCGGAAAACGAGTCGGTCAAGATGAAGAAGCTGGAATTTTTGCAAGCGCAAGTGGCGACGGATAATCCCCAAGTATTTCGCGCGGTTGTAATTGAAGTGCGCAATTACGGCCTCCTTATAGAACTGCCCGACGTTCTCCTCACCGGGCTGATCCACATCTCCTCGCTGGCTGACGACTTCTACGTCTTCGATGGTGCTCGCCGCCGGCTCATCGGCCGCCAATCCAAACGCACGCTAACTGTCGGTGAAGCGCTCCGCGTCGTAGTGGCGAGAATCGATATCTTCAAGCAGCAGGCCGACTTCGCGATTGTGACCGACGGGCTAGTCGGATCATCACAACGGCCTCGCCGCGGGCGAGGGCGGTAAACCTCTGGACCGATCCTTCCCTGCTCCCCTGGGAAGATTAGGCTTCCATTTCATCGCGGCACAGTAGTACCATTCAAGCCACCGAAAATGGATAGCATCATCGAATCAACAGAGTTGCAGATCGAGCGGAAAATATTTGCGATCGACCTGCGCGAAAACGGCCGCGGCAAATTCCTTCGCATAACAGAAGAAAGCCAGGGCCACCGCAACGTTATTATCGTGCCGATGTCGGGCGTGGATGATTTCGCGGATGCGATCGACGATGTGCTCGCCGCCGAGCCGCAGCCATCCTTGTAACAGCGTGGACGCCCGCGCCTCGCAGAAGAGGCGTCTACAAACAAGCGCCGCCTATGGGCTCGTTAGGCGCAAGGTGAAGCGGTTGTTCGGGGTCTCCCAAAGCCGGAGGCGCACGAGTTGGTGGTTGAGCTGCTCGGCGAACTTCGGCCAAAGAGCGCGCACGATATTTTCGCCCGTCGAGGGCTTTGTTCGAAATTCATCCGTCTCGCGATCGAGATGTTTATCCCGCCAGGGTCGCAGCGCCGCCTCCACCCCGTCGAGCAGGTGCACGAAGTTGTAGAGCGTCCCGCTGCGCGCGTCATATTCGCCACTGATCATCGCTTCGGTGAGATAGCGATGACCGTGACCGAGAAAATTGTTGCACTTGCCGTAGAGGGCGAGATTCGTCGCGTCGGACAACTCGCCCGCGTGCAGCCGGTGGGCTGCGCTGAAGGCGCGTTGCAGGCCGAGGAAATACTTGTCGCCCGTCCAGTATTCGGCAAAAAAATCCTCCCGTTCGTGCAGGCGCACCCGATTGATGGGCAACTCGGCTGCGACTCGTTCGTAGAGGTATTGCGCCAGACTCTCCGTCGTTATTGGACGATTCGTTAGGCCGGGAACTTCGCGATTGAGATTCTTATGGTCGAATTCGGCGCGCAACGTTTGCACGACTCGAGCGAGGTCGCGTTGCGCAATGAGCGGCTGCGCAAGCTCCGGCGACGCGTCGCGGAACGTGAGGCGGGCGCGGTAATGATGCCCATGACCATGCGACGAAGCGGCCACGCCGAAAAGCTCGTCGTTCTCCTGCGCGCTGAGGTGCGGCGACATCGTCTGGCGCGCCGCGGAAAATTCGAACCAATGATGTCCTTCCGCGATCCCGTCGCCGTAACAAGTCGCGCTGCGCTCCGGCGCTTCCTGCAAATGACAGGCGACCAGTCCCGCCCCAAGATCGCCAAAGAGCGGCGTGACTTCGGTGAAAAGCTGGCGCGCGATATTTTCCGCAGTCGGCGGCTGCTCGCGAAAAGCGGGATGATCTTCGTTGAGGAATTTGTGATCGAAGTTTGCGTGCAAGACTTCCTCCACGCGTCGCTTGATCTCGCTGATGTTCACGAGCATTCCATTCGCCGGATCGACTGCGCCGCTGAGCACGAAAAACGCGACGTAATTGCGACCGGTGCCGTAACGCGCCGCGGTTTCCGCTCCGAATGCGGCGCGATTTTCCGCCTCCGTCCAGGCAGCGGAGAAGAGGCGCCGCGAAGCGGAGAACTCAAGCCGCTTGCTGACCGTCAGCAACATCGACGCGGGGTCGATCACTGGCTGAGGAGAGCGAGAAATTCCCCGCGGGTGCGCGCGTCTTCCTTGAAGACTCCGAGCAGGCAGGAAGTTTTCATGACGGAGTTTTGTTTCTGCACTCCGCGCATCATCATGCAGAGATGCTTTGCCTCGATGACGACGGCCACGCCTAACGGATGGAGCGCTTGCATCAATGCATCGGCCACTTGCGTCGTGAGCTGCTCCTGAATTTGCAGCCGGCGCGCGTAGACGTCGACGATTCGCGCCACTTTCGAAAGGCCGATGACCTTTCCGTTGGGAATGTAAGCCACATGCGCGCGGCCGATGAAGGGGAGCAAATGGTGTTCGCACATCGAGTAAAGCTCGATGTCTTTCACCATCACGATCTCGCTCGCGTCGGAGGCGAAGATCGCGTCATTCACGACCTCCTCAACCGTTTGGCGGTAGCCTTGGGTCAGAAACTCGAAGGAGCGCGCGGCGCGTCCCGGGGTTCTGGCGAGGCCTTCGCGGGCGCAATCTTCGCCCAAGGCGTCGAGCAAGCCGGCGAAGACGCGTTCCATTTCGATGATGCGCTCCGTTTGGAGCCGGTCGCGCTTCATCGTTAGGCGCTCAGACGTATCGAAATCGGTGTCCTGCACAACAGACCGTAACACAGGCTCCCAGCCTGTCAGGTTGAGCGGGCTTCCAGCCCGCAGCCTGCAAAAACGCCAGCAGGATGCCTGCACGACCTAACAGCCAAGATGGCTGTGTTACGTCAATCCAGCCAGCTCAGCGGATATTTCTCGTCATCGAGGTTCACCGCCTGCTCGGTCAACTCGAGCGTGTGCTGGGTGTCGAACATGACGGCGAGTTCTTCCGTGCGCTCGGCGTCCTTGCTCGCCATGATCGTTCCGGGATGCGGCCCGTGCGGGATGCCGCGCGGATGCAAGGTGATCGAGCCGGCCTCGATGCCGCGGCGCGAACCGAAATTACCGCGCACATAGAAGAGAACCTCGTCGGCTTCCACGTTGTCGTGGACCCAGGGAATTTTAACGGCTTCTGGATGCGTATCGAGCAAGCGCGGGGCGAAAGTGCAGACAACGTAACCGCGAATCTCAAAGGTTTGATGAATCGGCGGCGGCTGATGCACCGTGCCGGTGATCGGCTCGAAGTCGGCGGCGTTAAAGGTATAGGGATAGACGTAGCCATCCCAGCCGAGAACGTCGAATGGGTGATGGGCATTTACCACTTTCGTTAGGCGCGGACCATCCTTGACGAGAATCTCAACATCCTCTTCGCGGTCGATCGTGATTAACTCAGTCGGCCCGTGAAAGTCTCGTTCCGAATAGGGCGAGCCCATGCGAATCTGGCCGTCGCTATTCATATAGCGCCGTGGGACGCGCACCGGACCGGATGACTCGAGCACGAGGTAATCTTCCTGCTCCACGTCGTCCGGCACCAGGCGGTAAGTAATGCCGCGCGGAATGACGATATAGTCTTCCGCTCGATACCGCAGTTTGCCGAACATGCTCTCCAACACCCCGGCGCCTTTGAAGACAAAGATGATTTCGTCCGCGCCGCCGTTCTTGAAATATTCAAAGTCGCCGAAATTCTTCTCCGGCTTGCAGCGGTAAGCAGTGATGTCCTCGTTGAAGAGCATGGGGATCCGCCCGGTGTAAACATCTCCGCGCCGCGGAATCTCGGCGGTCTTGAAGTGGTGATGACGGAGCGGGCTCTCGGCCGCCTTCTTCAGCTCCTCGCACTTCAACAACTCAACACTGCGGACGCGGGTCGGCGGGCGAATGTGATACATGATCGAGTAAGCTTCATTGAAGCCTTCCGTCGTGATGACATGCTCGTAAGCGATGCCCTCGTTCTTGTAACCGCCGTTGGAGGAACCGTTGCGGTGAAACCAGATGTGATGTTTGCGGGGGATTTCTCCGAGCTTCTGATATTGCGGCATAATAGTTTCCTTTAAAGGTTACCTCGCAGGTCCTGTTCTCTTTCCAACGCTTCAAAAAGCGCTTTGAAGTTACCCTTGCCAAAGCTCTTCGCGCCTTTGCGCTGGATGATCTCGAAGAAGAGCGTTGGGCGGTCCTCGATCGGCCTGGAGAAGATTTGCAAGAGATAGCCCTCCTCGTCCTTGTCGATAAGGATGCCCAGCTCCTGAAGCGGCTCGAGGTCCTCATCGATCTTACCTACTCGATCGAGGACAGTTTCATAATAGCTCGCCGGAATTTTGAGGAACTCGACGCCGCGACTCTGCAGGTCCCGCACCGTAGCGACGATGTCCTTGGTCGCGATCGCGCAATGCTGCACGCCCTCGCCGTCATAAAAGTCAAGATACTCCTCGACCTGTGATTTTTTCTTTCCTTCAGCCGGCTCATTAATCGGGAACTTGACGAAGCCGTTGCCGTTACTCATGACCTTGCTCATGAGGGCGGAGTATTCAGTCGAGATATCCTTGTCGTCGAACGTTAGGATGTTGCGGAAACCCATGACATCTTCGTAAAACTTGACCCAGGGATTCATTTGATTCCAGCCGACGTTGCCAACGCAATGGTCAACGTATTGCAGGCCGGCCTCCGGCGGGTTGTAGGTTGACTCCCATTTGCGGAAGCCCGGCATGAAAACGCCGTTGTAATTCCGGCGCTCGATAAAAAGATGGATGGTAGCTCCGTAGGTGTGGATACCGCTCATGACGACCTCGCCGCTGTCATCGGTTAGCGTCACAGGCTCCATGAAACTCTTGCCACCGCGCTTCGTCGTCTCCTCCCAAGCCGAGGTCGCGTCTTCGACTTTCAGAGCAAGGAACTTCACCCCGTCGCCATGTTTGTAGATATGATCGGCGATCGCATTCTCCGAACGTAGCGGAGTCGTGAGCACAAAAGTCAGCTTATGCTGACGAATCACATAGCTCACCTTGTCCTTCATCCCGGTTTCAGGTCCGGCGTAGGCCAGGCTTTGAAAGCCAAAGGCGGTTTTGTAAAAATGAGCTGCCTGCTTGGCGTTGCCGACATAGAACTCGACGTAGTCAGTTCCTTGCAAGGGCAGAAAGTCGACTTCCCTCGAGGTGCTGCGTTTAGGGGCTTCGATAGTGGTTTGCATAAGCTGAGTTCTTTCGGTTGGCGACGCTCAAATATAAATCGTCGCTCGCCCACCGCAAGGTTGCGCGCTGTCGCGGCCCGCTCCTAAAAGGCAAAGCCGAAACTGAAATGAAAGGCACCGAACGCCTCGTCACCGCGCGGGCTCGGGTTCACCCCGTAATCGAGCCGCACCGGGCCGATCGGCAGATTGTAGCGCAGCCCCACGCCAATGCCGTAACGCAGATCGTTCAACCCCGGCGACCGGGCATCTGGCAAAAGATTTCCCGCATCGACGAAAACCGCGCCTAACAACTCGCCGTAAATTGGAAAAGTGTACTCGACGTTCAAGACTGTGTAGTACTCGCCGCCGATCGGGTTCCCCTTGTCGTCGTGCGGGCCGAGATCGCGTTCCGAAAAACTCCGCACCGTCGTGCTCCCGCCGGTGAAAAACCGCTCATCGATCGGGATGGCGAGCGCCGCGCTCGTGCCCGCGGTGTCGAGCGGATAAACCACACCGGCGCGCGCACCGAACGCCAGCAAGCTGCGCTCGAACCATTTCTGGAGGCGGGATTTTTCTAGATCTTCTCCCGTCAACTGTGGCTGATCCGGGGTGAAAGAAAGATAGTAACTCATCCGCCCAGTCGCGCGCAGCAGATCGATGTCGCTCCCGATCGCGCTCGTCGCCAGGTCGACCGTATTGTCGAAAACAAATCCACGCGGCGCGACGAGCGGATTCTTGCGCAAGTCGAGCGTCTGAGTGAAACCGACCGAGCTGATGAAATAATTCGTCTCGCCAAGCAGCCTGTCGTCGATCGTAGCGTCGGTGATTTCCACGTGACGTCCGCTGAGAACGAGACCGATGGAATATTTGTCGGTGATCTGACGGCTCAAGGTGACGCGGCCGCCGAGCTCGAATTTGGAATAGCCATCATAGTCGAAGGTCAGCGCCGACAGTCGCACCTGGAGCCCGAAACCGGTGTTGTAAAAATACGGGTCCTCAAAAAGGACGTCCGCCTTGTAACTGCGCTGCGTGTACTCGATCGAGGTCGTGACCGGCCGGCCGTAGCCGAAGAGATCGCGATTTGCATATGACGCGCCGACGATCGCACCTTCGTAGGAGCCGTAGCCGATCGAGAATCCAAACTCCTGCGGCTTGGCTTCCTCAAGGTTGATATCGAGGCGCAGCTGGTTCCCGTTCACCGGCGTCGGATTGATTTTCAGGATGTTGAAGAGGCTCGTTCGCATGAGCTGACGGAACTTCTTGTCGAGCACCTCCGGGCTGTAGGGGCGGCCGCGCAAGTTCTTGAAACGATTGACCAGATAAGTCGGGCGCAACTGGCGCGTGCCCTTCACCGTCACGCCATCGAAATAGTAAACGGGGCCGGGCTCGATCGTCACCCGGACCGGCACGCGCGCTTTGATGGCAAGGTTCGGGTCTCCCACCGCGTCGACTTTGACCGCGAAATAACCGCGCGTTTTGTAGTAGGACTGGAGACGCCGCGGGATATCGGCGAGCCGCGCCTCGGTGTAAGGAAGCCGGAGGAGGTCGAGCATCTGCCCGCGCAACGCTTCCGCTCCATAGATGGTGGGCCCGACAAAATTGAGGTTGCCGAAAAAATATTTCTGACCTTCGTGAATGAAGATCTGCGCGGCGACCAGATCGGGCTGCACGTAGCGATATGTAGGCGGTTCGACCACCGCTTCGATAAAACCTTCCGACACGTAGTAGCGCAGCACGAGGTCGGCGCCCTCTGCGACGTCGCCCGGGACAAAGGGCAGGAGCACGGTCGCCTTGGAATAACGGGTCCGCGTCGGGGCGACGGCATAATCGAAAAGTTTATCCGGCGGCAATTGGAGATTGCCGATGAACTCGACCTTGCCGAGATGAACGAGCGGCCCTTCCACGACGTCGAGCCGGAAGCGGTTGCCGGAGACGATGGTGTAGCTGACGTCGACCTTGGCGTAGCCGTGTTTCTTATAGAAGAGCTCGAGAAAAAAGGCCGCGTCATCCGCCCGCGCACTCGTTAGGCCGTATTGCTCGATCGTGGCCAGTTGTTCCTTGAGCTGCGCGCGCAGCTCCTTGTCTTCAAAGGAGCGGTTGCCGCGGATTTCCAGGTTGGCTTGCTGCGCAACCTTCTCCTCCACTTTGCCCGCGGCCTTCTTCTCTTTCTCCTTTTGCTCCTGCACCGGCAGCTTGACCGCATTCTGGGCAGGGACCAATCCTCTCGTTAGGCAAAGGAAGAGCGCGATGAGGCAGAGCTGCTTCATTTTAACGGAAGCGAATCAGATACTTGACCTGGCCGCGAAAACCACCCGCCACCCCAAGGTCCCCGACCAAAACAACGTGATCGCTTACCTTGTATCTCGCGGTCGCGGTCTGCTCGCCCGTGCGGGGATCGGGATTGCCGATGTCGACGCTCAATCGATTGAAGATGGAATCGGTTTTCGGCTCTTCGTCGCCGCCTTTCTTGAAGATTTTCCGGTAAAGCTCTTTCCCTAAAAGCAAAATGGCGCGGCTCGCCAGCACGTTGCCGCTGCCGGTCAGTTCTTCGCGCGTCGTGCCGGTGGCGAGGAGCGAAATAATCTCCTCTTGCGGAAGCGGCGGTTCGCTGCTGAAGACCGCCTGCGGCGCCTTTGCCGTCCCGTAAATATAAACGTGGATCGTGTAATCGCGGATCAACGATTCACCCTGCAACTCAATCCGCGGATTGAGCGGATCGTCCGGATCGAAATAAAGAAAGCCAAAGCGAATCGTTAGGGTGCTAAAGGGCAGGGTGGCTTCGAAGCTCGTCAGCCGGACTTGTCCCTCCAGGCCCGGATGCAGCCCGGTCCCCGATAATTTCATGTCGATGACTGCGCTGCCCGCCGCAAGATTGCCGCGAATCAGAAACGGATCCTTGCTCTTGATCGCGATATCGAATTTCCAATCGCGCAGCGGCGGGTTGGGAAATGAAAGAGAAGGCGCGGTGGAAGGCGGCTCCGGTTGCGGTGCCGGGCGGCCGGGCAGGCCGATCGGAATGATATCGATGTTCTTGAGGAAGCGGCTGTTCGTCGTCAGGACCTCGCCGCTCACACTCGCGCTTTGCAGTGGCCCTTCGACCTTGAGGTCGGCATCGACGCGTGCGGTGAGGTCGTCATTGCGCGCGACCAAGACACTGTTCGCTTTCAGGCGCAGATCGAAGCTCGGCTCGGTTAATTTCGGCAGCGTGATCCGGCCGGAAACCGTGAAGGGCCCGCCCGCGAGGTCACCCCCGAAACGGTCGAAGCTCAGCGTGCTTTCTCGGAAATTGAGCTGCGCTTTAAAGTTCGTTAGGGCGGGCAGCGTTGCGTTTTCAAAGCGCGCGACGTTGATGTTCATATCGGCCGCGCCACGCAGGTCGGGCTTCGCGATCGTGCCGCCAACATTCACGTCGAGCGCGAGGGTGCCGTCGAGCTGGCGCAGCGCGGGGACAAACTCGCGGATGAAATTCACCGAGCTGCGCGGCATTACGACTTTCGCCTGCACCAGCGTCTGCTCGTCGAGCTTTTTATTCGCGATGACTTGGGAGACGTTAAGCGGCAGACGCGCCGTGATCTGGATTGGCTGGATTTTCGCTTGCTCGATTTTGCCGTCGACCTTCAGCTCGTTGTTCTGCAAGCGCATGGCGACATTCACCTTTGCCGGCTCGAGCTGCGCCGCGGCGTCGGCCTTCAAATTTTGCAGCTGCAAATCGAGGCTGCCCTGCAACTGCTCGAGCGCGCCTTTCGCATCGAGTTTCACGCTCAACTTTCCCGCGACCGGCGCTTTGGCGCCGAGGTCTCGGAAGAGCTTTTCGATATCGAGATTTTCCGACTGGAAATTGATCGCCACCTTTCCGTTAGGCGGAAAAGTCTTCCGATCCGTCCCCAGATTACTCCAGACAAATGGGAGCGAAGCGTAAGCGGTGGCGTATCTCGCGCTGCCTTGATCGATCTGGATGTTGCTGATCTCCAGGGTCGAACCTTTAGCCCGGAGACTCGCCTGGAAATTAAGCTTGTCGCTCCCGACGAAAACGATCGGCACATTCAGTTCCTGCGGCGTGTAATGCGCCTCGACGCTGGCACGCAAATCTTTCAGATCCGCATAACGACCGTGCTCGAGCTTGAGGTTCAGATTGCCGTTATTCTGAAACGTCGAGACCTCGCCCTGCCCATCCCAATTCAAGACCAGCGAACCGGCGAGCGGCGTCTTTTTTTCCGCCGTCGCGAGGAGCGGCTCGAAGGCCGAAAGATCGGCCAGGTTAGCCTTCACCGCGCCGGTGTAAGGGAATGGCTTCTGCAGCTTCACCGTCCCAAACGCGTTGATATAATCCTGCTCGTTCAGCGTCGCCGTCAGGTCGTTCAGGTAAACCGTGCTGTTTGCGATCGCGGCCTGCGCGCTCACTTGCCTAACGAGCAATTTGTTGGCCGCGATTTGCGCACCGGAAAGATTGATCTGTCCGCTCGCAACGCCGCCGCGGCTGCGCACGTTGCCGTCGGCCTGCAGCTCTCCCGTTACCTTGTTAGGCGTATCGTTCTGCCAGTAATCGCCAAGCTGCGGAGCGCGCAGGCTGAACTGCAGATCGGCCGCTTGCTTCATCAGCTCCTCGTTAGGCGGGGGCAGCTGGAAGTCTCCTCGCACGAGCAGAATGTTGTTGTTCCGCGTAACCGTCAGCGGCGCCAGCGAAACCGTCGCGCCGTCGCTCTTCACGTCCGCCGCGACCCGGTCGACCACGCAGTCGCCGTAACGCACATCGCTCAATTCGGCGTGCACCGTCGTAGTGAGACCCTCGTAAATCGGCTCTTCCTTCTTCTCGGCGGGCGGCATCTTCTTCGTCGCCGAGATGGTCGCGGTGAGTTTTTTCACCGCCGCCTTGTCGAAGCCGATAAGGTCTCCATTAGCCTTCAGGTCGAGAGAAACAATTCCGTTCTCCGTCTTTAGATTCCCGCTCGCCTGTAACGAGCCGGTCACGGGTTGCTCAAGAAAACCAGTCAGCTGTTTCAAGTCCGGCGCGCCGATCGCAATCTGAAAATCTCCCGGCGTGCGTCCGAAGCCTTCCGTCGTCTCGGGCAAGTCGATCGACCCGCGCAACGCCACATGATTCGTGCCGGCATCGAGGCGCGCTTCCCGCACGGTGGCTTTCCCATCCGCTGCGACGAGATCGAGCTTCACATCGTCGAGAGCGAGCTTACCCTGCCGGACATTGTTCACCTCCGCCTGGATCGTTCCGTCCCAGCTTGAGGGCTGATTAAGCGAACCTCTCAAATCGATATCGGCCCTCTTCACGTCGCCCGAAAATTCGCCGGGCGACTTCCCGATCATCTCGCCAAGCTTGCCTAACGAAATGTCTTTTGCATGGACGTTGGTGTTTGTCTGATAAGTGGAGCCTTCCGTGGAGAGATCGATTTTGCTCGCGACCTGGCCGCCGCCAATCGTCCCTTGGAATTGCACCCCGACCTTCCCCTGCCCGATCCGCGACGCGTCGATGTTCACCATTTGTAGCTTGTTCTCCTGATCGAGCGTCAAATTGTGGAGGAAGAGATTCTTGTCTGCGTAGGTCGTGGTCGCGGTGATGCCGGTCCAGGTGTGGACGCCAGGGATTTGCAACTTATCGATCCGCAGCTCCCCCTCGCGATCGGGATAAAGGCCGAGGTTCAGATTTTTTACGACCGTGTCCTGCGGCTGGCCACGGATCGTTAGGTTCACGTTTGTGATCTGCAGGCGATCGGGGAAAAATGCCGGCAGGCTCACCTTCTCGTTAGGCTGGGGCGGCGGCGTCGGAGTCGGGATCGGCGCCTTCGAGGGATCGAGCACCGCCGTCACATTCCGCACCTCCACGTCTTTCAGGAAGTCCGACATGCCGTGAAAAGCCAGATTCGTCAGGCTGTATTTCGCCTGGATGAAATCAGCCTCGAGCGATTGTACGGCCGAGGGACCGGTCGCGGTCGCGTGCACATTGCGCAGCGTGATCCCGGCGAGGACGCCACCCTCAACGCGGAGGTCGAGCTTGAGGTTGTGCCCAGCCGCGATCTTGACCGCAACGGCATGGACGACCGCGCGCAGGATCGGTCCCTGAAAGACCACGAGCAGCAAAAAAACGGTCGCGAGCCCAGTGAGGAGCCAGCGGATCCAACTTCTGCGGCGGCGCGGTTGGACAGCGTTCGCTTCAGTATGGGGCACGAGGCGCTTATTCTAAGGGAAGAGCTTGAAATCTCAACCGGGCGCGGGGCCAGTCGACCCTCTAGACTAACCGATCGCGCGGCCTAATTTGCCTCCGCCTTGACGCCCGAAAAGTTCTTCGATTACCTGGAAGGAAAGCTGCCGCCCGTGGAGAAGGAACGCCTCGAGCGAGCGCTCATTGCGGACCCGGAATTGCAACAGCAATTCGTTAGTGCGCGCCAGGTGCACCGCGGGCTGCAGCGCGCGGAAGGCGAAACGACAGCGACCACGCGCGCGGGCTCGCGGGGGCGGCAGCTCGCCGCGGCTTGCGCCGTGCTTGTGGCGATGAATGTCGCGCTCGGCTTGATCTATATTTTTCACGCGAACAAACCGAGCGGTCAGGTGCAAAAGGCGCGCGAAGAAGCGCTCCGACATCAACTGCAAAGCTCGATCGAAAAATCCGCCGCCGCCACGTTCACTCCTCCAACGATCGGGATGGAGCAGATCGCCATCACCGCGCCGCGCGACCATCAGGATGCGGTCGCGCAAACGATCATCGCCGCCGCCGAGAAGACCGGTGGCTCGGGCACAAAGGGTTTGCCTAACGATAGCGGTTTCAGCGTTCTCGTGATCGTCCCGGCCTCAGCCGAGGCGGACTTCCGGCAAACCCTTGCCGGTCTCGGCGGGCCGTCCCCTGCCGCGGCAACCTCGTCTCCGTCGCCCTCGCCTAACGATCTCGTCCGGCTGGAGATCGTGCTCTCCGCGCCATCAAAATGATCGCGGTCACGTTTGCGCTTCCGAGCGAAAGCCGGGATTTCCTTCGGCTGCTCGGCAACCAAAAACGCAAGGTCACCGTGCTCCATACCGGCGTCGGGCAGAAAAGCTGTCGGGAGCGAATCGTGCCTTTCCTCGCGACGCAGCCTTTCGCTCTGCTCATCAGCAGCGGCTTCGCTGGAGGTGTCGATCCGTCGTTAGGCGTGGGCGACCTCCTCCTCGCGAACAATTTTTCCAACCCCGAATCGCTGGCCCGCGCCGACGGCATCCTCGTCGCCCGGATCGCCCGGCTTGTTACCGCCCCCCGGATCATTGAAAGCGAGGCGGATCGCCGGAAAGTGGCGCGCGCGACGGGCGCCGTCGCGGTCGATATGGAAACGGAATGGGTTGCCGAAGCCTGTGCGGCCAAAAACGTGCCGATGCTTTCCCTGCGCGCGATCAGCGACACCGCGGCTGCTCCTTTCCCGGCTCCGCCTTCAGTGCTTTTCGATCTCGCGAGGCAGCGAATCGACGCGCGCAAGCTCAGCGGCTATCTCCTCAAGAATCCCGCCGCAGTCGTTAGGCTACTTCGCTTCGCGCGACAGATTCGGCTTGCTCGCGCCAACCTCGCCGCGGCGCTTTGCGAGCTGCTCGCTTTCGCCTAACGAACAGCAGCCGGCTCCACGTGAACGAGCACATCGGCGATGCGGGAGTCAGTCTGCCGGATCGCGTCTTTCACGTCGTGCGCGATGGAATGCCCCGCGCGCACCGAAATCGTTTCATCCACCCCCACGTGTAGATCGACGTAGAACTCCAGCCCCATCTTCCGCACCAAACACTTATCGACATTACGCACGCCCGGAACCGCACACGCCGCTGACCGGATGGCGGGAACGATCTTGCCTTGCGGCGCGGTATCCATGATTTCGTGGAGCGCGGGATTGAGCAATCGATAACCGTTTGCCCCGATCAAAGCACAGGCAAAAAGCGCCGCCCAGGCATCGGCGCTCTGCCAGGCCGGCCCGCCGAGGAGGGCGATCGAGATGCCGATGAAGGCCGCGATCGAAGTGAGCGCGTCGGTGCGATGATGCCAGGCGTCGGTCTGCACCGCCGTGCTCTCGACATCCCGGCCCAGCCGAATGACGCAGCGATAGAGCAGCTCTTTCACAATCACGACCACGATGAGGACGAGAAGCGTGAATGGTTTCGGCGTGTGATGCGGTTGAAAAACCTCGTAAGCGCTGCGCATCGCGAGTCCGAAGGCTGCCGCAATTACGCCTAACGAGACCACTATCGCCGCCACCGGCTCAGCCTTGCCGTGACCGTAAGGGTGCGTTTCATCGGGGGGCCGCGCGGCAAATTTCAGCCCGCCCCAGATGATCGCCGAGCCCGCGATATCAAGGCCGGATTCAATTCCGTCAGCGATCAGAACATAAGAATTTCCGAGAAGTCCCGCAGCGATTTTGGCTGTCGCGAGAACGAAGTTCGCCACCATCCCGAGCAGTGCGACGCGCGCTCCGGATCGGAGATTGCTGGCGGAAGTGTTCGCTGTAGGATGCGAGGCCATAAAAATGAGCGGGAGTATCAAAGCCATAGTCTATCAGGCGCACGGCAAACCGGAGAAGGTTTTGCATCTCGAAGCGGAGGAACTTCGGCCCGTTGGGGAAAATGAGGCACTCGTTAGGTTGCTCGCTGCGCCGATCAATCCGGCTGATCTGAACGCGATCGAGGGAAAATATCCGGTCCGCCCCGAGCTGCCCGCAACGCCTGGTTTTGAAGGAGCGGGCGTGGTTGAGGAAGTCGGCGCGGCGGTGCGCAATGTCGCCGCTGGGGCGCAGGTCATTCTGCCCCACGATCTCGGCACCTGGCGCGAAGCAGCCGTGATCGCAGCCGGCAAACTGATCGTCGCGCCTAACGAGATCGCGGGGGAACAGGCGGCGATGTTGAAGATCAACCCGCTCACCGCATGGCGCATGCTGCACGATTTCGTCCGGCTGGAGCCGGGCGACTGGGTGATTCAAAACGCCGCCAACTCCGCCGCCGGTCGCGCCGTTATTCAGATCGCACGCGAGCTCGGTTACCGCACCGTCAACGTCGTTCGGCGGCCAGAGCTGATCGAAGAGCTGCGCGCGGAAGGCGGCGACGTTGTCCTCCTCGACGGTGACGATCTGCGTGAGGCCGCCGCGGAGGCGACGGAGCGTGCGCTAATCCGGCTCGGCTTGAATGCGGTCGGCGGCGAGAGCGCGCTGCGCCTTGCCAAGATAGTCGCGCCGGAAGCAACCATCGTGACTTACGGGGCGATGAGCCTGAAGCCGCTCACCTTGCCTAACGGGTTGCTGATCTTCAAGAATCTCCGTTTTACCGGCTTCTGGGTGAACAAATGGTACGAGCTGGCGACCGCGGCCGAGCGCGACCAAACCTTCGAGCGGCTCTTCGATCTCGCGCGCCGTGGTCTGCTCCAGACAAAAATCGAGCGCAGCTATCCGTTAGGCGAATTTTCCGAGGCGGTGGCCCGCGCCGCGGAAGGGAAGCGGGCGGGCAAGATTCTCTTTCGCGCCACGCCCTAACGAACGCCGATCTTCGGAGGCGAGCTGCTGCTCGTCGAGGACGTGCGGAAGCGGCAAAGAAATCTGGAGCTAGCGACCGAGATAGCGCGCCACGGCAAAATCGAAGTTCGCGCCGTTAGCGAAGGATATGCCTGCGAGAATAATCTTGCCGTTCGGCTGGAACGCGACGGCATAGGCATCATCACTGCTGCTAAAGCTGGTCGTCACTTTGCCACCGGTTCCGAAATTTTGGTCAAGCTGGCCATCGCTACTGTAGCGCGCGCCCGCGAAATCAAATTCGGGATATGGTCCAGTACGGCCGGCGACAACCAGTTTGCCGTCGCGTTGCATGGTCATGGCGTAAGCGATGTCATCGCTGCCGCCGGCGAAATCGGTCGCCATGATACCTCCGTTACCGAAAGTTGTGTCGAGCGTGCCGTTCGAAGCGTAACCGGCGAGCGAGAAGTCATGTCCTTGAGTGGTGTCGGAATAACCCGCCAGAACAATTCTCCCATTACTTTGAAGCGCGATCGCGAAGGAAAAGGCGTCGCCCGTGCCGACCGGAGTCATCACTTTACCGGCACGGCCAAAATTGAAATCAAGGCTGCCGTTTGAATTATAGCGTGCAAGAGCAAATTGATGCGGCGTGCCTTCGTTCTTGTAAAAGCCACCGACGACGAGCTTGCCATCAGATTGGAACATGGCAGAAGTCGCAGTGGAGCCAGTATTGAAGACGCCAGGGAAATGGGTGATGACCTTGCCGCCGGAGCCAAAGGTTTGGTCAAGACTCCCATCAGAGTTGTAACGCGCTAAGGCAAAGTCATTGAGTTCACTTAAAGATCCCGCGCCGCTTACCCCGACGGCAATAATTTTACCATCCGTTTGCAAGACCACATCGGCGGCTCCCGCACTGGGATCGCCAAATTTAGTCTCCACGCTGCCATTACTACCGAAGGCTTGGTCGAGACTGCCGTCGGCATTGAAACGGGCGACGAGAAAAGCCGTCCCATGGATGGAACCCGCTGCTACGATTTTGCCATCCGACTGCAGAACGATCGCGCTCAAGTCGTCCCCATTGGAATCAAACTGAGCCACGACTTTGCCGCCGTTACCGAAGGCGGAGTCGAGTCCACCATTCCTCGTGTAGCGCACCAAAGCAGAGTGGAAGTCGGGATAAATCCCGCTGGAGCCGGCAACGATAATCGTCCCATCCGGTTGCACCTCAACGGCAGAAGCATAATCATCGGTTTGCGCGAAGTCGGTGATCGCGACCCCGCCATTGCCAAAGCTGGCATCCAGACGGCCGGCAGCGGCTTGTGCCCCGTGAGGCGCCAGGAGTGAGCCGACCATGATGGCGATGGCGGCAAGAGACCTTCCTTCGCGTTTGCTTGGTTGGGTGTGATAGGTTTTCATGGTCTGAAGCTTTGGCGAAGGCGCCTCCCTTGCGAGTATAATTTGGTAACAATGCTGTTACGGATTTCTGCGCCTGCATCGGCGACTCAAAGGAGGTGCGATCCGGCGGGCCTTTTCCAAAGCGATTGATCGCCATTATGAGACGTTATTTGGACGCTGAGAGTTGCCTGCGATTGAGAAGCGCCGTTTTGTAAACCATGAAACTTCGTGTTCTTGCCGTTCTGTTTTTTGCCTCGGCGTTAGGCGTCGGAACGCTGCCCGCCCAGGATTGGGCGAAAGAGCGGCTCAACAAATCGCCGCGGCACAGCGAATGGGTCGAGCTGAAGCATGACAACCGTAGCGTTAAAGCCTTCATCGTTTATCCCGAAGCGAAATCGAAGACGGCGGCCGTCCTCGTGGTCCACGAGATTTTCGGCCTCACGGATTGGGCGCGCGAAATGGCGGATGAGATCGCCGCCGCCGGTTGCATCGCGATCGTGCCGGATCTGCTGACGGAGCCCGGCAAAGACACGCAGAGTTATCCCGATCAGGACGCGGCCGTCAAAGCGGTCTCCGCGTTGCAAACGCCGCAAGTGATGGCTGATCTCGACGCCGCGGCGGATTACGTGGCGAAGTTGCCGGCCTGCGATGGGACGCTCGCCGTGACCGGATTTTGCTGGGGGGGCGGCCGCTCCTTCCAGTACGCCAATCACAATCCCCATCTTAAAGCCTCCTATGTTTTCTACGGCACCGGGCCGACGGAAAAAGCCGAAGCCGCGAACATCACATGCCCGGTCTACGGCTTCTACGCCGAGGAGGACGCACGCATCGGCGCGACCGTCCCGCCGACTGCCGAAATCATGAGATCGTTAGGCAAAACCTTCGAGCCAGTCACCTACGCCGGGGCGGGCCACGGTTTCATGCGCGCGGGCGAGGCGCCCGACGCCAAGCCGGCAAACCGCCAGGCGCGCGACGACGCCTGGAAGCGTTGGAAGGTGTTGCTCAAAGGACTGAGTCCCTGAGCAGGTATAGCCGGGGGCTTGTCGCCCGGAGGCCTTACCCCACACGGCCGCCTCTACAATTCGTTAGGCGCGGCCTTTCCAAACCGCGGCGTCGACGATCGACCAGAGATGGATGAGCCACCCGAGGAGGAAGATCCAAAGAATGCCGGCGAGACAGAATTGGATAATCGCCATGAGAAGCCGGCCCTGGAGCAATTGTCCGAGCCCGGGAATGAAGAAACTGCAGAGCGCTGCGACGACGTTGCCGGTTGATCCTTGTCCTGCCATGCGGGAAATTTCTCCCAGCACGACGCGATACGCAACCAGAGGATGAGTGCGGTAAGTGCGCCCGTGAAGATTCGAACTTCAAACCTTCTGATCCGTAGTCAGATGCTCTATCCAGTTGAGCTACGGGCGCGAGGGAGGGTAATTAAGGGAGGGGAAGCGGTGCGTCAAATCGACCGCACAAGAGTGTAGAGGCGGCTGTGTCAGCCGCAAAAGTTCGCCCTCTCGCTCACGCTCCAGCGAGATAGGCCAACCGCTTCGGAAGTACGTCTCTTCCCATACTCGTTAGGCTACGACGTCGTGGATCGCCCGCACTTCCTCGACCAGTTGCGCGTATTCCGCGATCGTGAGCGATTGCGCGCCGTCGGACAGCGCTTCCTCGGGTTTGGCGTGAACTTCGATCATAAGCCCATCGGCGCCGACCGCGACGCCGGCGCGGGCGAGCGGTCCCACCATATAACTATGGCCAGTCCCATGTGAGGCATCGATCACGATCGGCAGATGCGAGATGCGGCGGATCGCCGGCACGACCGCGAGATCGAGGGTGTTGCGGGTGTGCTGGGCGAAGGTCCGCACGCCGCGTTCGCAGAGGACGATCCGATAATTTCCCTCCGCCATGATGTACTCCGCGGCGAGGAGCCACTCCTCGAGCGTCGCCGCCATCCCGCGCTTCAGCAGCACTGGCAAGTGCGAGCGGCCGGCGCGCCGCAGGAGCGTGTAATTTTGCATGTTGCGCGCGCCGATCTGGATCATGTCGGCGTACTTCTCCAGGAGATCGACGCCTGGTTCATCAAGCGCTTCGCTGACGATCTTGAGACCGAACTCCGCGCGTAGTTCCGTCAGGAGTTTCAAACCCTCTTCACCCAGACCCGCGAAAGCGTAAGGCGAAGTGCGCGGCTTGAAGGCGCCGCCGCGGAAAAAGCGCGCGCCCGATTCATGCACCGCCGCAGCGGCGGCGAAAACCTGCTCCCGCGTCTCGACCGCACAAGGCCCGGCGATGAGCGCGAGCGAGCCGTCGCCAATCCGCGCGCCATCCCCGAGATCGACGACGGTGCGGTCGGGCCGGAGATCGAGGCTGATTAATTTGTATGGCTTGCTCACGCGAATCGCCTCCGCCACGCCGGGAAGATTTTCGAAATGGCGGAGGTCAACTTCACCCCGATTGCCGGTGATACCGATCGCCGTGCGGGTCGCGCCGGGCATCGGATGAGCGCGCAAGCCGAGCGCGTCGATCACCCTCACGACCTCGTCGACCTCGGCAGTCGAGGCATTTGCGTTCATGACGATGAGCATGGCGTTCTGGGACTGCACCGATTTCACACGATGACGCGATTGGCAACCGGCATCGCGCCGCGCGCGCGGATGTGTTATCGGCATCGGCAGCGGATGTATCTCTGGAAATATGACGCGTCCGCGGCATGGCTGGCCGCGCATGAGATGACGCTCGAGGAGGCGTTGCCTGGTAATGTAGCGGTGATCGAGCGCCCTGGCCGAGCGCGTCGTCGGGTGCAGGTTACTTGCCGCACAAAAGCCGAAGTTACGGATTTGATCCGGTGTTTCGGAGGAGCGGCGGAGCAACTGACGCGTGACTGGCGGAAGGAATATCTGCAAGCGGAAGTACGCCCGCCGCTTCGTATTGGGCGGCGGCTGATTGTTGTGACGGAAGGTGAGCCTGGCGAACAACCACAACTTATTATTCCAGCGGCCGGCGCATTTGGCACCGGCGAACATGCGACTACCGCGATGTGTTTGCGTTTGCTCGAAGCGACGACGCGCAAGCTTGCGCCTGGCTGGCGCCTGCTCGACGCCGGCAGCGGAACGGGAATTCTTGCGCTCGCCGCATGGCGTTTCGGCGCGGGCGAAGTCCTCGGACTCGACAACGATCCACGCGCCGTCGCGCACGCGAAGGCCAATGCGCGGCTGAACAGAATTAGCGGCGCGAAGTTCCTTACCCGCGACTTCCTGCGCTGGGAACCGCCGCATCGTTTCGACGTCATCACCGCGAATCTTTTCAGTGAGTTGTTGATCACCGCGGCTCCCAGCTTTCACCGCGCACTTCGCGCTCACGGCGTGCTGATCATTTCCGGCATTTTGCGCGAGCAGGCTCCCGCCGTCGTGCGCGCTTTCCGCCGGTTCGGTTTCCGGATGGAAAAACAACGGCGTCGCGGGAAATGGGTCGCGCTGCGCTTCTGTAGACGCCGCCGATCTGGGCGGCGCGGGTATTGACGTCGTTAGGCAAAATACCCGCAGACTCGCGCTCCGCAGAGCAAAGCGCTTACAGGCGGCCGCCGAGGAGGGAGCGGCCAGCGCAGCCTGCGAAAACCTAGTTGAAGGCTCGTTAGCCGCAGCTACCTTCCGTTCGTCCGAGCGACTTCGATTGTCTGCACCACCGCGGCCTAATCCGTTCAGCCGCTCAAGGATCTTCTATGCAGGCTGAAGAACTTTCCTATGTCATCGTTACCCCTTACTCGATGCGCAAATCGCGCACCGGCGGCATCATCTCCCGCCTCATCTCCCGCACCGGCCTCGATCTGATCCGCGGCCGGATGTTTGCTCCCGGTAGCGAACTCGTTAGGCGCTACGCCACGACGATCGTGACCGAGACTGACCAGCGCCATCGCGCCACCCAGGAATTGATTCGCGACTATGTTCTGAAAAATTTCACAGGCACCGTAAATGGCCAGCGCGCGCGGGTCATGCTGCTGGTGTTCCGCGGCGAGAACGCGATCCGCAAAACCCAGGAAGCGGTCGGGCACATCGTGCATGAGCGGACGAGCGGTGAAACGATTCGCGATACGTTTGGCGATTATATCGCTGACGGCGCCGGCAAGGTGACCTATTTCGAGCCGGGCGTGCTCGCGGCTTTCGATGCCGACGCGATCGAGCGGGACCTGAAGTTGTGGGCGGAATTTTCTGACAGCGATGGCGGCATCATCGACGACGTGATCGATTTTCCGGAGGGCGCGATGGTGGAGAAGACACTTGTTCTGATCAAACCGGACAACTTCAAATTTCCCAACTCACGACCGGGCGGAGTGATCGAGGTTTTCTCCCGCAGCGGCCTCTACATCATCGGTTTCAAAGTTCATCGCATGAGCGTGGCGCAGGCGGAGGAATTCTACGGACCGGTGCTCGACGTTCTGAGAGATAAACTTGGCCCCGACAAAGGGCGCGGAGCGTGGGAAGACATCATCGAGTTTATGTCCGGTGGACGGCCCAGCGCGATGAGCGCGGCAGAGCGCGCCGAGGCCGGCACCGAGAAGTGCATCGCGCTCGTTTATCAAGGCATCGACGCCGTGCGAAAAATCCGCGAAGTGCTCGGGCCGACCGATCCGAGCAAGGCGCCTCCGGGTTCGATCCGCAAGGAATTTGGGCAGACGATCATGGTCAACGCCGCGCACGCTTCCGACTCCGCGGAGAACGCCAAACGCGAGATGGAAATCGTGCAAGTGCGCGAGAACAACCTAAAACCTTTGATTGAAAACTTCTACGCGCGCTCCTAGCTTGCGCTCCCTTTTTTGGAAACCACTTTGAACACCCTGGCCATGGAAATCTCGACGCGCGCATCTCAACTCACTCCTTCGCTCACCCTCTCGATCGACAGCAAAGCCAAGGCGATGAAAGCCGAGGGAATTGACATTTGCGGGTTTGGCGCGGGCGAGCCCGACTTCGACACGCCGGAGCACATCAAGCAGGCCGCGATCGCCGCGCTCGAGGCTGGGTTCACGAAATACACGCCGAGCTCCGGGCTGCCGGAATTGCGCCAGGCGATCGCCGATAAATTCGCGGCCGACAACGGCCTCGAGTATCGGCCGAGCCAGGTGATTGTAAGCGATGGGGCCAAGCATTCCTGTTATAACGCCATCCTCGCGACCTGCGAAGCGGGCGACGAAGTCATCATCCCCTCCCCTTATTGGGTAAGCTATCCCGATATGGTCCGGCTCGCCGGGGCAGAGCCGGTGATCGTGCAAACGAGCGAGCGCAACCATTGGAAAATGAGCGCGAAAGAGTTCGAAAACGCCATGACCCCGCGGACTAAAATGGTCATCATGAACAGCCCGAACAATCCGAGCGGCGCGGTTTATACGAGAGAAGAATTGGAGGCGATCGTCGAGGTGGCGGCGGAAGAGGACATCTACATTTTGTCCGACGAGATCTACGAGAAGCTGGTCTACGACGGTGCCAAACACGTCAGCATCGCGTCGCTTTCGAAGGAGGCGTATGACCTCACGATCACCGTCAGCGGCTTCAGCAAATCGTATGCGATGACCGGTTGGCGGCTCGGCTACATGGGCGCGCCGGAAGCGATCGCGAAGGCGGTCGATTCCATTCAGAGCCACAGCACTTCGAACCCGTGCTCGTTTGCGCAGAAAGGCGCGATCGCCGCGCTGAAAGGCGACCAGCAGCCGCTCTCCGACATGCACGACGAGTTCGATATGCGGCGCAATTACATGTACGACCGCATCGCCAAGATCGCGAACATCACAGCGGTCAAACCGAAGGGCGCTTTTTACATTCTGGTCAACATCAGCCAGCTCGGTTTGACCTCGCAAAATTTCGCCGACCGCTTGCTCAGCAAAGCCAACGTTGCCGTCATTCCGGGCGCGGCTTTTGGCGACGATCGCACGATCCGCTTGAGCTACGCGACGAGCATCGACGTGATCAAGAAGGGCCTCGACCGGTTTCAGGATTTCTGCCGCACGCTGTAATAGGCGGCGCCCACACCCATTGTCATCCCGAAGCGAAGCGAGGGACCTCGCAGGCGTCTCACGGTGTTAGCGATAGATAACGCTCGAGTGGCTTGTGAGGTCCTTCGCCGTCTTCGCGGCGCAGGATGACTAGGCAGTGAGCGCTCCGCCTGGTCATCTTGCCCTCATCCTCCACGCTCACCTGCCATTCGTCAGGCACCCGGAGCACGAGGATTTCCTCGAGGAAGACTGGCTTTTCGAAGCCATCACCGAAACTTACCTCCCGCTCCTCCGCATGCTGCGCCGGCTGGCGGACGAAGGGGTGCGCTGCAAGCTCACGATGTCGCTCACCCCGACGCTCTGCGCGATGCTGCGCGACGATCTACTCCAGCAAAGATACCTGCGCCATCTCGAACGCCTAATCGGACTCGCCCGGCAAGAGATCGAGCGCAACCGCCATCAGCCGCAACTTTTCGAGCTGGCGCAGTTCTACGGGCGCTTCTTCACGGAAGCGCGGGCTTTTTTCGAGGAAACACTCTCACGCGACGTCGTTAGGGCATTTCGCGCGTTGCAGGAACACAACTGTCTCGAAATCATGGCGAGCGCGGCGACACATCCATTTCTCCCGTTGCTTCAGGACTTCCCCGAGGCGCAACGGGCGCAGGTTCGCATCGGTTGCGACAGTTATCGCGAAAATTTTGGACGTGAACCGACCGGATTCTGGCTGCCGGAATGCGGCTACAGCGCCGGCCTCGATGCGATTTTACAGGAAGCAAATATCCGCTGGTTTGTCCTCGACGCACGCGGCCTGATGTTCGCCCGGCCACAGCCGCGCTTTGCTCTTTTCGCGCCCTGTTATACGCCGGCGGGCCCGGCGGCTTTCGCGCGCGATCGCGAATCGAGCCATGCAGTTTGGAGCGCCGAGTCCGGTTATCCCGGTGATCCGGTTTACCGCGACTTTTATCGCGACATCGGCTACGACCGGTCGGAGGAGGAGTTACGGCCATTCGTTAGGCCGGCGGGCCTGCGCAAATTCAGCGGTCTCAAATATCATCGCGTCAGCGGCCGCACGGAAGAGAAGGAATTCTACGATCCGGTCTGGGCGCAGGCGGCGGCGGATGAGCACGCGCAGGATTTTTTCGAGAAGCGGGGAGCGCGCTTTCAGGAGCTCGCGAGCGCGGATTTCGACGCGCTTGTCGTGAGCCCGTTCGATGCCGAACTTTTCGGTCATTGGTGGTTTGAAGGTCCGCGTTTTCTCGAAACGTTCCTGCGCCTCGCCGCGCAGTCTGAGGACTTCCAGCTCACCACGCCGAGCGAATTTCTCACAGCCCATCCGTCGCAGCAGATCGTTAGGCCAAATCCTTCGAGCTGGGGCGAGAATGGCTTCAGCGGTGTCTGGCTCGACGAGAGCAACGCCTGGATTTATCCGCTCCTGCATGCCGCCACCCGGCGCATGACGGAAATCGCGCGCGCCCATCGCGACAGCAGCGATCCCCTCACCGAGCGCGCGCTTCGACAAGCCGCGCGCGAACTGCTTCTCGCGCAGTCGAGCGACTGGGCCTTCCTCATCAAGACGCGCTCCGCGCCCGACTACGCTGCGGCCCGCACCCGCGATCACCTCCTTCGCTTCAACCGCCTCGCCGACCAACTTTGCGCCGCTCGCATCGATCAAAATTTACTGAAAGAGTGTGAGGAGCGCGCTTTGATTTTTCCCGACCTCAACTGGCGCTATTATCTCTAGCTCGTTTCCGCATGCGCGTTCTTCTTCTCCCTTTGCTCGTGATCGCGCTTGCCCTCGCGCACGGACAGGAAACCCCTGCGCCGACTCCGAACCCTCCGACACCAACCCCTCGCGTCGTTAGGCTGCATTTCGTCCCGCCGCCGCTCGATGGCACGATCAGCCTCGGCATCTACAATACGGACGGGAAGCTCGTGCGCGTCTTGCATCGCGAAGATGGCGTTTCCGACTTCACGGCCGGCCACGATGCGCTCGAAACAACGTGGGACGGCAACGACGATGCTGGACGGCCCCTCCCCCCCAATAGATATCGAGCCCGGGGTTATCTCGTCGGCGGCCTTAAAGTCGAAGGGGTCAACTCCTTCTTCAACGATTGGGTGACGGACGAAGATTCACCCCACCTCGCGCACATTTCGCGGATCGCGGCGAGCGATGGCTCGTTGTGCCTGGAGACGACGATGCCCAGGGGCAGGAGCGCGCAATTTCTCTTCGAACCCGCCACCGGAAAACTGCGTCCGAGTGACCGGGTAGCGCCGGAACCATTTGAACCGCCCGATGGGGCTAAGTTTGCGGAGGCGCGGATCGATCCGATAGCTTTTACGAGAGGAAAAACTGGCACGCTTTGGGTGATCAGCCGTCTCAACAAAGGCGCGTCCCAAGTCGAGATCGTGCAACTTTCCGCGCCGGGCCAGCCCGGGCCGCCGGTTTTGCGCACGCTTTCGGTCCCCACCGAAGATCCCCAACCGACCGACATCGCGGCCTCGCCTAACGAAGATCGGATATATCTGCTCGAAGAGTCACCGGCTGTGCAGCGTGTCCGCAGTCTCACTCTTCTCGCCAACGCCGCCGTCCCGGAAAAAGGTCAAGCCGTTTCGGACTGGAAGATCGATTTCGCGAAAGAGATCGTGGCGCACAAGAACTTCGCGATCGAGAACAGCCGGCCGGTGGCTGCGCCTAACGATTCACGGGCCGCTCCCGCGACGATCATGCAAAAGCTGCGGCCCAATCCGCTCGAGCGGGATCAGCCGGGGAAAATTGTTCTCGCGATCGGCTTCGACGCAGAAGGCAGCTATTTGGAAACGACGGACGGCCTGCCGCTGCGCACCATCAGCGAAACGCACAATCTTTCCCGCGCGCTCATCGCGCGCCAGGCGGAAAACACAGTCGATGTCTTCCAGGACGACGGTGCGGTCGTCGAGCAATTTCGCGTCACCCACCTCGAAGAAATGATGGCTTTCGATTGCGGCGATTTCGAGTTGAAATAGCCGCGTCGCGCCCTTCTGCTCTCAACTCTCAACTCTCAACTCTCAACTCTCAACTCTCATCTCTCAACTCTCAACTTCTCCATGCGCGACATACTTTACTTCGATCTTGAAACGCAGCGCACCGCGAACGACGCCGGCGGCTGGGATCGCAAGGGTAATATGCAAATGTCGATCGGCGTGATCTACAGCACGCGCACCGGCCGTTACGAAATTTTTCAAGAAACGCGCGTTCACGATTTGATTGAGCGCCTGCGGCGCGCCGATCTTGTCGTCGGATATAACGTCATCAATTTCGATTATCACGTTTTGATGGGTTACACCGTGCTCGATCTCGCGCACGAGCTG
The DNA here is from genome assembly GCA_013815325.1 of Chthoniobacterales bacterium. Lineage (GTDB taxonomy): Bacteria > Verrucomicrobiota > Verrucomicrobiia > Chthoniobacterales > UBA10450 > Palsa-1392. The sequence goes on along the minus strand of JACDGM010000036.1, from coordinate 4,686 downwards.
CCGACGGTCGATCTCATGCTCGACATGGAAACGAAGCTCGGGCACCGGCTCGGGCTCGACGCGATCGCGCAGGCGACGTTAGGCGTGGACAAAACGAGCGTGAGCATCGACGCGATCAAGTGGTGGCGGGAAGGCCATTTTCTCGAGGTGGCGGAGTATTGCTGCTTCGACGTGAAGGTGACCCGGCTGGTGCACGAGCACGGTTGCCGGCATAAGGAGCTTTTCTTTCACGACCGTTTTGCGCGGCGGCAGCGGGTCGCGATCGACTGGGCACACCTTGACCCGGCGACAATCGCCTAACGAATCCGTCAGTCGGATTCGCGCTCGCAGTCGCAGGCGGAAGACAGGCATCCAGCCTGTCCCGGCCGGCAGGCTTCCAGTCTTCGGATTCGAAGCGGCGGGCACGATGCCCGCCGGCCGAGATAAGCTGGAAGCCTATCTTCCGATCTCAACCTCGATTGGCAGACAGTGATTGATCATGTAAGTGCCGCGGTCAGGGTCGCGTTCGTTAGGCTGGATGCGGCCGCGCGAATCGGTCGCTCGTGCCAGCAACGTGCAGCGGCCGGGCGTCGCGGGTGTCTGCCAATCGAATTCCCACAAACGCCAGCAGTGCGGCGCCGCCTCCTCGCCTAACGACGCGCTTTGCCATGATCCGCCTCCATCCGTGCTCAACTCGACTCTCACAACGTCCGCGCCGCCCGTCCAGGCGGCGCCGCTGACACGGTATGTCTCGCCGGCCGCGATCGCTTCATTGCTGCCGGGACGCGCGATGACTGCCTTCACCTGCATCTCCGTGATCGGGACGAGCCTCGATCCCGCAGCGCCGCCTTCCCAGAACGCATAGTCTACCGTCTCGTAGTAACCATTAAACGGACGCTCAACAACGATGATGCGCTGGAGCCATTTGACTGACGCTACTCCGTACCATCCGGGCACGATTGCGCGCAGCGGAAACCCGTGCGACGCGGGCAATGGTTGGCCGTTCATCTGGAACGCGAGCAGGACGTCGTCCATCGCTTTGCCCAGCGGCACGCTGCGCGCGAAATGCACTTTGCCGGTGGGCCGCGGCGGCTCCGCAATCGCGCCGTTGTCCGCACCTTCGAGCACCACTGCGAGCGCGCTTTCCTTCGTGCCCGCTTTGCGCAAAAGCTCACCTAACGACACCCCGGTCCACTCGGCGTTGCCAATGGCGCCGAGCTCCCATTGCGTCCCCTTCACTTTGGGCACGAGAAAAACGCGGCTGTTGCCCGCGCACTCCAGCGTCGCAAGAAGCGTCTTCGCCGGCAGCGCGCGCAATTCGTTATAGCTGAACTCGACCGGTTGAGCGACCGCCCCTTCGATCTTTAACCGCCAGCTTTTGAAATCCACCTCGGGCACGGGGAAGTGCGAGCGAATGTAAAATTGTTCGTTAGGCGTGATCCAGCCGTCGAGCAGACCGAACGGCATCTCGAGGTTGGCCGGTTCCTTTTCGCGAATGATCATGTGTTATAAAACGATGTCATCCTGAGTCGCGAAGACGGCGAAGGACCTCGCATGCGTTTTTCGGCGCCGCTTTCAGAAATCGCGTCAGTCGAACGCATGCGAGGTCCCTCTCCGCGCTTCGCCGGATCGGGATGACAATAGGCGAGAGCGGCATAGCTCGGTAGGCTATTTCTCCACCGGGAATCCGGCTTCTTTCCAGGCGTGCCAGCTGCCCGGGACATTGCTCACATTCTCGAAACCGGCGGTCTTCAGAATGCTCACCGCGATGCTCGCCCGATAGCCGGACGCACAATAAACAGCCGTCGGCTTTGTGCGATCGAGCTCCGCGACACGTTGCTGCAGCTGCGGGACCACGATGTGCCGCGCGCCCGGCACGTGCCCGCCCTTCCATTCCCGATCGGTCCGCACATCGAGCACCTGCATCTGCCCATTGGCCGATTGCAGTTGATGCACGGAAATCTGCGGCACCTGCTCGAAAGGATAACCGGCGACGTCCCAGGCCTTCATCCCCCCGACGAGATAGCCAGCGAAATTTGTGAAGCCGGTGCGGAGAAATAGCCTAACGACTTCTTCCACATCGCTGTCATTCTCCAGGACAAGCAGGATCGGCGTCTCGGGATCGAGCAGTGATCCGGCCCAAATCGAGAGGGTGGGTGACGCCCCGAGATTGAGGGCACCGGCGATGTGCGCGCCGCCAAAGGCAAACATCGAGCGGGTGTCGATCAAAAGGGCTGTCTTCTTTCCGACCGCCTGTTTGAATGCTTTCGGCGGCAGAGCCTGCACCTGCGGCAGGCCGCGGAGGATTTTCGGCCCCTCCGCGTTCACCGTTTTCATCCGCGAATAATATTTCGGAATGGGCGGGGCGGTTTTGATGCAGTGCTGGGTGAAAGCTTTGACATCGTCGAACTGCAGGAAAGGATTGAAAGCGCGCTCGAAACCGATCGTGCTCGTTAGGCGGTCGCCGATTTCCGCGCCGCAGGGCGAGCCGCTCCCGTGCGTCGGATAAACGATGACGCCGTCGGGTAACTTGAGGAAAAACTCGCGCAGAGTCTTAAACTGGAGCGCCGCCAACTTCGCAGTCTCCTTTTCGCCTAACAAATCCGGGCGGCCGGCGGAGCCGACGAAAAGCGAGTCGCCGCTGAGCACGCCCCAGGGCAATCCCGGATGATCCTCCTCCGCGAGAACATAGGAAACGTGCTCGGGCGTGTGGCCAGGCGTGTACCGCGCCGTGATCACGAGCGATCCGAATTTGAACTGATCCCCATCTTTAACCGCTTCGGTCGCGAAGCCGTAGCTCGCGCCCGCTTCGTGGCTCGCGAAAATTTTAGCCGTGCCGACGCGACTGCTCAGCTCACGCGCTCCGCTGACGAGATCGGCGTGGATATGGGTTTCGAAAACGTGCGTGATCGCGACGTTCTTCGCGCGTGCGAGCTGGAGGTAAATCTCGACGTCGGGCCGCGGATCGAAAACCGCTGCGGTGCCCTCGTCATCATCGCCAATCAGATAAGAAATTTCGGCCAGACCTTCAGTTGGAATCGTCTCGAAAATTAAGGACATAACGAGAGTTTATCATCGGCTCATGGGCCGCGGCAATCCTGCAGGCGCAATCACCTCCGCGCCGCGGCGAGTCTAATTTGCGCTCACGCGATCGTGCCTGGTCGCTAGGCGCGGCAGTTGTCCGCCACCCAGCTCAAATATTCCCTCGACCCATCGCTCACGCGTAGAGCGATAATCTCCGGCACGTGGTAGGGATGCAGCTCGCGCAATTTGCCCTCGAACGCGTCGAACCTTTTCGCAGTTGTCTTGAAATACACCAGCACTTCGCTCGCTGTTTCAATTTCGCCTTTCCACCAGTAAAACGAATCGACCGCCGAAGCGACGTTGGCACAGGCCGCAAATCGGCCAACGACCAGCTCCTCCGCGATCCGCTGCGCCGTGCCGCGATCGGGGAAGGTGCTTAAAACGAGCAGGACTTCGTCGGGCATTCGTTAGGCCGGAACGGCTGCGGTTTGCCGGCAAATCCAGCCGCCGCCGGCGACCACGTCGCCATCATAAAGGACCGCGGCCTGTCCGGGGCTCACCGCTTTTTGCGGGTCGTGCAGTTGCACGCGGGCGCGCTGCCCGGGCAGCGGCGTGACCGTCGCGCGCGTCCCTGCATGCGCATAGCGGATCTTCACCGTCACCTCGTTGGATTCGTTAGGCGAAAGATCGCCCGCCCAGTTCACGCGCTCGATCTCAAATTCTTCCGTGAGCAAATCTTCCGCGCGGCCGACAATCACGCGATTGGTTTCGGCATCGATATCCACGACGTAACGCGGCTGGGCGGAACCGCCGGGCAAGCCTTTGCGCTGCCCGATCGTAAACATCTCGATGCCTTGGTGGGTCGCGACGAAATTGCCGTCGAGATCGTAAATGTCACCTGGATGAAATTCGTCCTCAGCAAGGTGTGAGCGGAGAAAAGCTTTGTAATCATTCCCCGGCACGAAACAGATTTCCTGACTGTCGACTTTGTCAGCCACCTTCAAGCCTAACGATCGCGCGATCTCGCGAATGGCCGGCTTCGACATCGCGCCCAGCGGGGTGAGGGCGCGGCGCAACTGCTCCTGGCGCAGGCTGAAGAGAAAATAGGATTGGTCCTTGTGCCCATCGGCGCCTTTGCGCAGGACCGCGCGATCGCGGCGCTGCTCGATAATCGCGTAATGGCCGGTCGCGATGTAAGCGCAGCCGAGCGCCTCCGCCTTCTCCCAGAGCTTGCCGAATTTCAGCTTCTCGTTGCACATCACGCAGGGATTGGGCGTGCGGCCGGCGCGGTATTCGCTCGAAAAATAATCGATCACGAGGCGCTCGAATTGATCTGCTTCGTCAACCACGTAATGGGGAATGCCTAACGAATGCGCGACGTTGCGGGCGTCGGCCACCGCCTGCGGGCCACAGCATTTGTCCTCGGCGCGCGAGATGCAGTCCTGCGGCCATACCTTCATCGTCACGCCGACGACCTCGTAACACTCTTCGCGCAGCAGATACCCGGCGACGCTGGAATCGACGCCGCCGCTCATGCCGAGGAGGACGCGGGTTTTGGCGGCGGACATATGTGGGCAAATTCGCGGCGATCTGCGACATGGTCAACGTAGCAACCTGCTTGTCATCCTGAGCGAAGCGAAGGACCTCACGGAAAGGGGAACGTTCGCGACCGGAAAAATGCCG
>JACDGM010000035.1 GCA_013815325.1 Chthoniobacterales bacterium | reverse complement strand
GCGGTGATGTCGATGTTGTTCTTGGTGAAATTCAGTTTGATCGAGTTCGACTTGTCGCTCGCGAGGAGCGAGACGCGCTTCAGCGAGTTGAGAAAAGTTTCGCGCTCGAGCGTGACGCGTTCCTTCATTTCGCCGGGAATGACCTGTTTGTAGTTCGGATAATTTCCCTCAATCAATTTTGAAACGAGCAGCGTGTTGTTGAGATCGAACGCAATCTGGCCGCTGCTCACGCTCACGCGCACGTCGCCTTCGTCGGTCAAGAGTCGCTGCAGTTCCGCGACCGCTTTGGTCGGCACGATGATGTCCGCCTCGTGGCTGCGCGGAAATTCCAGATCGATGTCGAGCATGGCAAGCCGGCGGCCGTCGGTCGCGACGAGCGTGAGTTTATTATCCTTGAAACTGAAGAGGACGCCGTTGAGGACGTAGCGCGTTTCGTCGGTCGAAATCGCGTAGGATGTTTTCTTTAAGCCGTCGCGCAAATCCTTTTGCCGGATCGTGACGACTTTGGCCTCATCAAATTTCGGGAGCGGCGGAAACTCTTCTTCGGGCAGGCCCAGGATTTTGAAAAAACTTTGGCCGCTGCGAATCGAGGCGGCGTTTTTGCCGTCGATGTCGAACGAAATTTCACTGGAAGGCAGCTCGCGGATGATGGTGAAAAGGCGCCGCGCGGGGAGTGTGGTCGCGCCCTCCTTTTCCACCTGCGCCTCGAAGCTGCCGCGCACTCCGACATCGAGATCGGTCGTCGTTAGGCGGACTTCATTGCCGTTGGCCTGCAAGAGGACGTTGGAAAGAATCGGCAGCGTCGTGCGGGTGCTGACGACGTTCTGGACCTGCTGCAAACATTCGAGAAGCTTCTCTTTCGTAACGCTGAATTTCATGAAAACAGAACCGAGTCGTTAAGATGTAAGGCTTTCGATTTTATCCGGCAACCGCTAATCTCGTCGCGCGCGCCTAACGTTGCAGGGCGCTGTCGATATAGGAGATGGTTTGCCGGATTTTATCCTGCTCTTTCATCCGCTTCTTCACCTGCTTGCAGGCATGCAGGACGGTGCCATGATCGCGCCCGCCAAACGCTTCCCCGATTTCGTTGAGCGAAGCCTTCGTCAATTCGCGCGCGAGATACATCGCGATCTGGCGCGGAAACGCAATATTCGCGGGACGGCGTTTGCTCGTCATATCGGCGAGGCGCACGTCGAAATGCTCGGCCACGCGCCGTTGGATTTGATCGATCGTGACCGAGCGGCGCGCTTCTTCCTGCAGAATGTCCTTGAGCAAATGCTCCACCACTTCCTGGGTCAATTCCTTGCCACTGAGCGAAGCGAAGGAGGCGACGCGCATGAGTGCCCCTTCCAGCCGGCGCACGTTTGTCTTGATGCGGTTGGCGAGGAAATCGAAAATCTCCTCGCGCAATTTGATGTGCAGGGTGTGCGCCTTTTTGCGCAGGATCGCCATGCGCGTCTCGACATCGGGCGGCTGCAGTTCCGCCGTCAGGCCCCACTCAAAGCGCGAGACGAGCCGGTGCTCAAGATTGGCGATTTCAGAAGCGGGCCGATCGCTCGAGAGGACGATCTGTTTATGACCATCGAAGAGCGTGTTGAAGGTATGAAAAAACTCCTCCTGCGAACGCTCTTTGCCGCCGAGGAAATGGATGTCGTCGATCAGGAGCAGATCCGCCTGGCGATAGCGTTTGCGGAATTTGACGAGGTTGTTGTGCTGGATGGCGTCGATGAACTCGTTAATGAAAAGCTCGCTCGAGAGATACATCACTCTCGTGTTGCGGCCGCCCTGCCCAATGAATTGGCCGATCGCTTGCATCAGGTGCGTCTTGCCCAGCCCGACGCCGCCGTAGATAAAAAGCGGATTGTAGGTTTTGGCCGGTGATTGCGCGACCGCGAGGCTCGCGGCGTGCGCAATCTCATTGTTAGGCCCGACGACAAACGACTCAAAGGTGTTGCGCGGATTGAGGCCGGCGGGTGTTTTCGAGTTCGCCCTGGCAAGAGAGAGCGCGGCGGCGTCGAAAGACTTTTTAAAAGTGGCGGGCGCTTCCTCCGCTTCGTCCGAACTGTTGACGGCGCACGCGAATCTAACCTGGCGCGGACTGCCCATGACGGACTCGATCGAAGATTGCAATGCCGGCATGTGATTACTCTCGATCCAAAATTGGTAGATGTTGTTCGGGACTAGAAGAGTTACCTCTTCTGCGGTCGCGCCGGTCAGTCTCACAGCGGAAAACCAACGCTTGAAAGTATCGCTGCTGACCTGTGGTTTCAGGGCGGCGGTAAGCTTCGCCCAGAGTTGGGAACACTTCTCGTCCATGAACTTGTTAACAGCGTTAAATAACGCCGGAAACGCTGGGGTGAAGGGTGGAGGTCACGATCGGGTGGCGCTCGGGCGGAGAGCAAACGCCGCTGATTTTAAGCGCCGCCTCTGGGTAAAAAGTTGAAAAACGCCTTTCGTGCGAGGGAAAACAGAGCCGCCACCGGATTTTCGGATGGCGCACGGGCGCCGAGGGAATCGCCAGGTCGCGCGTGCAGACAGTCGCATCAGATCTTTTCATAAATTCACTCCCAGTTGCGGCCTTTCACCTTGTTCACATCTTGTTCACACCCACGGTTTTCATTCCCGCCCAGCGGCTTCAGATTAGGAATCGGATGCTGTGCGACAAGAAAAAATCAGAAGTTTATTTTTCATTTTCGATCAGAAAATTCTTGACGATAAAATTGCTTCGGCAGGTCCCGCATTTTCTCTCGTGCATGCTTCAGAGGGGAAAGAATCCAGTCGTTAGGCGAGAAGCCGCGCGCTCTTTCGGGCGAAATTGTTCTTGCGGTTGGGAGCAGGAGCGTGGCGCAAAAGCGTTCGCGCGGCGGCCATTTTGCCCGAAGTTTGCGCCGAGAAATGATGAGGGAAGCCTGGAAAAAGAACGACTTGGGGAAGACGGCAGTGGCAATCTGCCTCTTGCCGCGGCGCTCGATCGTTTCGAGCGATCCGCGACGGGCCGCTGCGATGCAGGAGTGTCTGCGCCCGCTCGTGCGGCGCTCCGTGGTTTATGACTTGGGTATTCGTTAGGCACCGATGCGTTTTTCTCTGACGGCGGCGGCGGCGCTCGTTATTTTACCGCTTCTCTCCAGTGCCGCGGACGAGGTCCCGCCACCGTTCGGCTTTCGCTGGAACGATTCGACGTCGCGGGTGGAGCGGGTCTTGAAAGGCGCGAAGGCGAAGACCGTGGCGCGGGACAAGAAAGATGGGGCCGACGTCTGGACGGTAGAAGGATTGATCCATCCGGGGTTGAAGCGGACGCTTTTCATCTTCAAGGCTGGCCTGCTCAGTCAGGTGGAATTGCAATACGAATACCCGGATTGGACGCTGGAACACTACAACAACAGGATGGGAGAAATCCGCCGCTATTTCGACGACAAATATGGTACCGGCCGATTGATTTCCCGCTCGCGGGATAACGAGACCGACATCATCCAAACGCTTGTCGGCTACCAGTGGGTGGTGGGAAAGTCCGCGCTCGAGCTCATCTATTTCTCCGCGCAAAAAGAGCCGATGATTTATCGGAATATCACGGTGACTTACAAGGCGCTCTGAACGAAAGGCAGCGCGATCCAGTTGTCATCCTGAGCCGGCGAAGCACGGCGAAGGACCTCGCGGGCTGGCTGGTGGCGGCCGCGGTGCGAGGAGCGTCCGGCATGGCTCGCGAGGTCCCTTGCTCCGCTCGGATGAAAGGGTGCGCGGACGAAGATCTGCCTAACGAGCGGGCGCGTTTTCTTTCTGCATCCGTTTCAAGCGGCTGCGCATCGCCACCTTCGTCACTGCGCTCATCCGGTCGATAAAAAGAATGCCGTTCAGATGATCGACCTCGTGTTGCAAGACGCGGGCGAGCAATCCGGTCGCTTCGATTTCTACGCGTTCGCCTTCCAGCGTCTGCGCGCGCGCCACGATCGAGCTCGCGCGCGTAATCTCCGCGGTGATTTCGGGAAAGCTGAGACAGCCTTCGACTGCGACAACGGTCTCGGCGCTTAGAGTCAGCTCAGGATTCACCAAGATCAGCGGCATGGCGGCTTTCGCCTCCAACTCTGCGCCGTTGAGTTTCATCGTGCTCGATTGATCTTCCGCCTCGCCGACGTCGAGGACCGTGAGCTGCAAGGCTTCGCCGACTTGTTGCGCGGCCAGGCCGACGCCGTTCGCTTCGCGCATCGTCTCGATCATGCTCTCCGCGAGCGCACGCACATGATCGTCTACTTTGGCGACGCGTTTTCCTTTGGCGCGCAAGACCGGGTGGCCATAGCGGACGATCGGCAACTTCATTTCCCGGCGCCCTGCGTGAAGGCCGGCAGGTTCTTCACGCCGGCGAGTTTGAGCGCGTCCATTACTTTGATGATGATGCCGAAAGATGCTTTCTCGTCGGCTTTTAACACGAGCGAACTCTTGCGCTCAGGGGACAGTTTGTTGATCGCCTCCTGCAATTGATCGACCGCGATCGTTGCGCCATCGAGTTTCAAACCATCCTGTGCATCGACGCTCACGATCGCGTGCTCCAGCTCGGCCGGTTTTGCGCTCGCTGTTTTCGAGTCCGGGAGATTGATGTTCACTTCCGGCTGGTCCTTTTTGAAAGTCGTTGAGACGACAAAAAAGATCAGCAGAATGATGAGGATATCGACGAGCGAGACGATGATGATCGACGGCGCGCGTCGTTTGCGGACGGCGAACTTCATGAGAGCGGCCTCGCCAAATCGTTAGGCCAGCGGCCGCGGGGCGTGCGTCATTCCCGGTGAGGGAACCGTATAAGCGGGGCGCGCTCCAGGCGCTTCCGGGACGCGGCCGTAATAGCACTTGCCGATCAGCTCGACTACGAGGGTTTCCATTTCCACCGACATGATCTCGACTTTTTTCGAGAAGTAACTGAAGGCAACCAGGGTCGGCACAGCTATCGAGAGACCGAAAACGGTGGCGTTGAGCGCTTCCGCAATACCGAGCGCAATGGCCTTCGTGTCCGCTGCGCCGGTGCCGAGGCCGAGATGGGAAAATACGTGAATCAGTCCCGAAACCGCTCCGATCAAACCGAGCAACGGCGCGATTCCAGTGATGATTTCCAGCACTATCAAGCCGCGCTCGAGCACGACCATTTCGTGGCGCGCGCGGGTCTCGATCGCTTCCACATTTTCCGAGCGCGGTGCGCGGAGATGTTGCAGGGCGACGTTCGCGATACGCGCGAGCGAGGAGGGATCATCATGGACGATCCGGCTGAGTCGCTCAGGACTGCCGCCGGGCAGGAGCCGCTCGATCTCGCTTTCGATTACCAGCGGCAGAACATTTTTCCTACGCAACGCCACGACGCGCAAAATGATCACCGTGCCCGCGACGATCGAACAAACCAGCAGGGGCCACATGAAAATTCCCCCGCGGGTGAGGAAGCTAAACACGCCTTGGATCGCGTCGGGTGAATCAACCAGCAGGAATGGGGTCATCGGTTGGCGAAAATCGTGAAGGTTTCTTCCATTGTAAAGCGACCTTCCGGCAGCGTCGGCAGCAGGTCATCGGGAATCGGCGGGAACTTTGTCTCCTGGATAGAACGCAAGGCAATGCTGGCCGTTGCCTCCGTCGTTGTGTTCTCCGTTACGCGCATGTTGCTCACGCTGCCGTCGGCGCCGATCTCGAAACTGATTGCGGTCGTACCGATGGTGGCGAGATCAGCCCGTGCATTGACAAAATAATACCAGCGCGATCCGATCGCATCCTCGAGCTGCTTTTTATAGCGGCCGAGCGGCGTGCCGACGGCGTTGACCGCGGAGCGGCCGCGATTGTTGATCCCGCCTCGGATGATCGTTTTCTGCTGAAGATCGCGGTAGGTGGAGGCTGGGCGCGGCGGCGTGGCCTGCGGTTCCGGCGTTGGGGTCGGCGTCTCCGTCGGGGTGGGCACATCGGTTTTTTCCTCGGTCGAAGGCGGCGACGGAATCGGCGTCGGAGTTGTGGTGAGGAGCGCGAGCTGATCCACTTCGGGTTCAGGTGTCGGGGTTGGCGCGACGGTTTGCTCTGGCGTGGGTGAAGCTTTGGGCGGTGCGGTTGGCGCGGGTGTGGGCTGGGGCGCGGCCCCATCCTGTGCGAAAGATTGCTCGTGTTCTTCCAGGTTCGTGAAAGGCCGTTCTTTGCCATCCTGGCCGGGGAGGAAGTTTTTTTCGGTCGCGGCTTTTTCCGCGGCAGCGATTGAGTTCTCGTTCGCCTCGAATGTCTTCTCGTTAGGCGCGACCGCTGATTTTCGCGCCGGATCGACCGTTGTGGTCAAAGTATTTTTGGGGGCGAGCGGCGGTGGCGTGGGCGGCGGGGTCTCCTCGGGCAAATCCATCATCGTGAGTTGCACGGGTGGCGCTTCCTCCGCCGGCGTTAGTTCGCGAGCGCCGCCGGCAATAGCCGCGAGGGCGAGACCAATGAGCACATGCAGCGCGACCGAAATGAGCACGGCCCACCAGACTTTTCGCCGATCTCGATTTCGTTCCATGATTGTTTCGTCGCGCGCGAGAGTGAACCGGCTAAAGAAAGCGCGTGGCGCGCCAGTTCATGCGATCGTTTCCGGCGGAAATTATCTCAGCTCTTTCGGGCTGACAACCGCCGCGGCGCCGTCTTGCGGGCGTGGTGAAAAAGGTATTGCTGCGCGTAACCGCCATGCTCGCCGAAATATTTCGCGCTGAATTTTTGCAATTCACCGGGGCGAAACTTGCGCCGGCGCGGGAAGTATTTTTCCCGCAGGACGCGCTCCACCCAGACGTCGATCGGAAAAGCGCGCAGTCGCTCGTAAGCGAAGAGCATCACGCAATTGGCGACCTTTGCGCCGACGCCGGGCAGAGCGCAGAGCTGCGCGCGCAATTCGTCATCCGGCAATTTGGCGAGCTGCTCGAGGTCGATTCCCCCGCGGCTGATCAACTGCGCGGTCGCGAGCAAATTCCTCGCTCGATAGCCGAGCGCGCACTCGCGCAGCTCCCGCTCGCTCAGATCCGCAATGCAACGCGCCGTCGGATAAAGGTAAACCGTGGTTTCGCCTAACGAGCGCGCTGCGCCGAAGCGGCGGCGCAGCGTCTGTGAAATCTGTCGGATATGCGCCACCTGCTTCATCGACGAAGTGATGAAGGTCGCGAGACATTCCCAGCGAGGCTGCCGCATGATCCGGAGCCCGCGGCAATATTCGCAGGCCATCTGCATCGCCGGGTCGTTAGGCAACGACGCGCAGATTTCCGCCAGCGGATGATCGAGAGAAAAATAGCGCGCGACGATTTTTCCGGGAGCGCCGCGAAACTTCAAGGCCTCGCCCTGCTGCTCGACGTAAACGGCGCGCCAGTCGATCACGCCGGTAAAGCCTTTGCCTAAGGACTCCCAATGAAACGTCTGCCCGGAGTTGAGAGTGAGCGCGAGATCGAAGTCGGGCGCGGCCATGTACATTAAGGCAAGATAACATGGTCATCCCGAGCGCAGCGCAGCGGAGTCGAGGGATCCCGCTCAGCCACCGTGAAGCTCCGGCGCGAAACGTGCCGCGCGGCGACACCTTCACGGAAGCCCCACGGGATCCTCGACTCCGCTGCGCTTCGCTCGGGATGACGGCGTGAGAGTCGTTAGGCCCCCTTTGGCGAAAATCTGTGTTTCATCTGTGTCCATCTGTGGCTATTGAAATCGCCATGGACGCCCGCCTCGTCATCGACACCATCGTCCTGCTGGCCTACTTTTTCGGCATCGTCGCGCTCGGGCTCTGGGCCGGGCGGCGGAACAAGAACCTTCAGGATTTCTCGTTAGGCTCGCGCTCAATTCCCTGGTGGGCCGTGCTCGCCTCCATCGTCGCGGCGGAGACCAGCGCCGCGACTTTTCTCGGCACGCCGGCCGAAGGCTATAAGACGCGCGCGTATTTCTACGGGCAGCTCGTCATCGGCACGATCCTCGCGCGCGTCATCGTCGCCTACACCTTCATCAAGCCGTACTACGCTTATCGCGTGCAGAGCATTTACGAATTCCTCACGGTCCGCTTCGGCACGATGACGAAAAATATGGCGAGCGCGATTTTCCTCTTCACCCGCGTGCTCGGCATCGGGGTGCGCCTTTATCTCGGCGGCGCGATCATGGTGGTGATCTGGCGCTACCTTTTTCCGGCGCTGCCGGTCACTCTCAACACCTACATTTGGGGCATCATCTTCGTTACCGTCATCACCACGATTTACACCGCGGTCGGCGGGATCAAGGCGGTCGTCTGGACCGATCTCATCCAGGCGGTCTTAATGTTCAGCTCGATCATTTTCGCCATCTTCCTCCTGCTCCGCAGCATCCCGGGAGGCTTCGCAACGGTGGAGCAGAATCTCGGCGGCCTCGGACACATGAAGCTCTTCCAGACCGGCTGGAACTCCGCGCTGCCGTTCGGCCCGGCGCTCAAGGCGATGTTCGAGGAACCGTACACGCTCTTCGCCGCCATCATCGCATCGACCATGATTACGATGGCCACCCACGGCACCGATCAGGACATGGTGCAGCGCATGTTAACCACCCCCGATCCGCGCAAATCACAGCTCTCACTCATTCTCAGCGGCGTGATGGATATTCCGCTCGCCGGCGCCTTTCTCACCGTCGGGATTCTGCTTTCCGTTTTCTACGCGGTGGCGCCGAATCCGAACCTGCCCGCGGCCGACAATGAGATCTTCGGCTATTACATCGTGACCGAGATGCCGGTTGTGTTTCGAGGCTTAATCGTCGCCGGGATTTTCGCGACCATGATGGGATCGACTTCGGCCGCGCTCAATGCGCTCGCGACCAGTTTCACGAAGGATTTTTATCTGCCCTACATCAATCGCAATGCGAACGATCGGCAGGCCATCCGCGCCGCGCGCATCGCCACAGCGGTCTTCGGCGTGCTCATGATCATCGTCGCCGCCCTGGCGGCAAATGCGGTCTTACAGAACGCAAAGCTCACCATTATCCCGATTGCGATCGGGATTTTCGGCTACACCTATGGGGCGTTGCTCGCGGTCTTCCTCCTCGGCATGCTGACCCGCAGTCGAGGACGCGATGGCGTCAACGTCATCGCCATGATCGTGGGCATTATGTCGGTCCTCGTTCTTTGCAAAGTGGCGTTGCCAGCGTTCGATGTCGGCGCGTTGCTCCACGGCACATTCAAGCACGCGGATTGGAATTTCGGCTGGTTCATGCCGGAATGGTGGCCGGCGATTTCCTGGCCCTGGTTCGTCTTTGTCGGCTGTGTCGTGACGTTCGCGATCAGCGTGCTCTTTCCCACTCCGCCAAGCCAGATCGCTGCCGCCAAAGCACACGTGAGGAACGACACGGTCTCTTGAGCAGGAGCCGGTGCCGCCGCGGCGTAGCTCAGCCATTGCAATTTAGAGATTGTTGCGTCTGACCAGTCATCCTAACCAGTTGGAATGATCGTCACTGCCACTGATTTCAAAGCGAAATGTCTGCAGCTGATGGAGAAGGTGAAGCAGACCCACGAGCCAGTCCTGATCACGAAGCGGGGCAAAGTCATCGCGCAGCTCGTTCCTCCCCCTGCTAGTCATGACAAGCCCTGGCTAGCTTTAGCCGGATCTGCAACGATCAAAGGCGACCTCCTGGCCCCCGTTTTGAGCGAGCGAAATTGAATCAATCTCTGGCGCGAACGGCGCGGCATCCGTAGCTTGTTTGATTGACACTCACGTTTGGGGTTAGTGGATGGCGCGGCTGCCGCACCTCTCTAAGTCACCAAGCTCATCATCGGCTCTGGCTTTCCATCGGCGGCGCGCTCTGCGTCGTCACCGCCGCCGCCACCCAAAGCCTGGGCCACAAAATAGGGCTCTTCTGGCCGGTCGCCTTTCACATCGTCAACAGCATCGCCTTCGCCCATCTCCTGCCGGTCAGTCTCGTCCTCTTCGCGAAGTATGCGCCCAAAGCGATCAACGCCACCGTCATCGGCCTTTATTATCTGGCCTTCTTCGCCGCCAACACCATGGTCGGCTGGGTCGGCGGCTTCTACCAGACGATGCCGACCACCACCTTCTGGTTGCTCCATGCTGGCTTCGCCGCCGGCTCGGGTCTCTGCTTCCTCATCTTCAAATTTGTCGTCGGCCATCACCTCGAAGGCCAGGCGCGTTGAACTTGCAACAATCAATCGCGGTGCTTTTATTGTCGGCATATCCCCCTCGAGTCTTCGGGCGAGAGGCGCGAAACCGCAGGAGCGCTCCTGCGGTTTCTGCTTTTTTGGATATGTTATGGTTTCCGCAACCCCGGGCGTGATAAGCACGCGATGTCCCTACGAAAATCATGACGACGTTAATCGATGAAGAAGCAGCTTCAGCTGCCGAACTCGCACTCAAGGCATATGTGTTGCAATCCACTCCTGAGATCCTGGCGGACGTGGACGAAGGGGAGAGGTTCAGCGAACAAACAGCAGAGTTGGTTGATCTAACCGAAGCGCCCGAAGATGCAGTCTGCAGCCTCGTTATTGATCTGATGCACTATAGCGAGCGGGAGAAAATCGACTGGAGTGAAGACGTAATGGGCCGCGCTCGGAAGCGCTTCCGGAGCGAGCCCGCACGCAACGATCAAGCTTTCGACGAAGCAGCGCCGCGCAAACTCGTGGAATAGGAGATCACGTGCTAGACACAACCATGCCGAAAGCATCAGCCACCGCGGGCGCTTCGCGGAAGAATCTCGGCCAGTTTTTTACGCCCGCTGATGTCGCGCAGACTCTTGTCCAGTGGGGCGTCCGTCGCTCAACCGATCGATTGCTCGACCCATCTTGCGGCGATGGTGGCTTCTTAGCATCGCACGCTCGCTCAGTTGGTATCGAACTGGACGAAGAGTTTGCGAAGGCGGCATGTCAACGCGCCCCAGGAGCATTAGTGCACGGGGGCGATTTTTTTCAATGGGCCGCTGCCACTCCAGAGAGATTTGAAGTCGTTGCTGGCAATCCGCCGTTTATACGATACCAAAATTTCACAGGCGCCACGCGAAAAGTTGCGTTGGAATCAGCGTCTCGCTTAGGAGCAAAATTCAGCGCGCTCACGTCGTCTTGGGCTCCTTTCTTAGTTGTCGCTGCGAGTTTACTTCGTCCGGGAGGACGGCTGTCGTTCGTAGTACCTGCTGAGATTGGTCACGCCACTTACGCGCCTCCATTGCTGCGCGCTCTCTGCCGCAACTTTCGTCGTGTGCAGCTGCTCGCGTTCCGAGAAAAGCTGTTCCCGCAGTTGTCAGAAGATTGCTGGCTGCTGTATTGCGACGGCTTTGGCCAAGCTTCTGACGGTATTCACCTCAATGCTTTCGAGCGGTTCCGCCCATCAGCACGCCCTCCAACATCAGATCGTTTTGTTTCCTTAACCGAATGGGAAGAAATTGGCGAACGGTTGCGTCCGTTCCTTCTTCCTGCCGCTGGTCTTGAACTGTACCGCGAACTGACCAAATCGCGGTCGGTGCGGCGCTTCGGCGATTTGGCTTCAGCGAGCATTGGTTACGTCACAGGTGCAAACGATTTCTTTCACTTGCGACGGAGTGAAGCCAAACGCTGGGGTATCACATGGCATTATCTGAAAGTCAGCATCCGGAAATCAGACCAACTCTGTGGCGATACCGTGGACTTTCGAGCCGTAGAAAAATGGATGGCTCGCGACGAGCCGGTCCTGCTTCTAGACTTGAAACAGGCTCGCAACTTACCATCGAGCGTCCGTGATTACTTAGCTACCGAAGCAGCACAAACTGCGAGCTCTTCTTACAAATGCCGGAACCGCGATCCTTGGTACGCAGTTCCCGACGTGACGGTTCCCGATGCCTTCTTATCGGTGATGAGCGGCAAACGGCCGCTGCTCGCTGCCAATGACGCAGGCTGTGTCTGCACAAATTCGCTTCATGCCGTCAGATACCGTAGCAAAGAATCGCAGGCCGCCCTCGATTTTGGCTGGGCTTCACCGCTCGCTCAACTGGGCGCGGAGATTCAAGGCCATCCATTAGGTGGTGGAGTTCTGAAGTTGGAACCGCGCGAAGTCGCACGCGTGCCGATTCCGATTACGAAATTGCCTGTGAACCGAGCAGAAGAATCCGTGCTCCAAGAATGCCTCGAGGCTGCCAGGAGCTGGCGTCACTGTGCCTAAATCACCGTCTCTTCCGCAATACCTTGCGCTTACGCCAGCGTTGAAGGTGTTTGTGGAAAGCATGCAGTGGCAAAGCCAGCAACACATCAAGCCACTGCACCAGCACTTCGCTATTCGGCTCGTCCTCGAAGGTGGTTTTCTGCCGGAAGAAATCACCCCACATCCTCCACTCAGAGCAGAGTCGAGAAAGGGTGAACTGACGCTTGTCTTCGACCCGTCGGTGCAAAACCAAAATGAAGAGACGCTGCTTGGCGGACTGAAGACGAAAAACGTCGATGTGGTCGTTCAAAAACGTGGCATCGGCCCCGTGATTGCCATTTCCGTCAAAGGAACTTTGAACGCGTTCCGCAATCTGACGAACCGCATGGAAGAAGCTGTGGGTGATGCCACAAACCTGCATCTGATGTATCCCGGGCTCGTCTATGGCTTTTTCCACGTGCTGAAAGCAAATCGCGCGGGAACAGCGGGTATCGCATTGAACGATGTAGCCGTCACAAAAGACGGAACGGCAGTCGGCTCGATCACGAGGTATCACACTGTGTTGCTTGCGCTCACAGGGCGGTTGCTCGTGAGGGATGAATTCAGTCGTTATGAATCCGTTGCTTTAGCTTTGATTGATCCAATCGCTGGACCGCACGGTCACATTTTTCCCACATTCCCTACACAAAACAGCCGACTGCGACCGGAGAACTTCTTTCCTTCTCTTTTAGAGCGATACGACCTTCGATTCCCCTACGTCGCCGCTAGCATACGCCACCTCAATCGTGTGACGTGGCCTGCTACGTCGCCCGCATTGGTAGCTCTCGGGCCGCCTGACCAATGGGAAAGAATATTAGGGTACCAGCCGCGTGTTTCTTAGCGAGGACGATAGACGGTCTTGACAGTTGCGAAGACGAATCGGCGGGCCCACGTCGATGCTCTCGTAGATGAAATACCTCATCGACACGAACGTTTTTATTCCTCTTGAACCCACTGCGCCCGGCGAGATCGAACCGCTGACATCTGCGGCGACTTCCTTTGCACAGAAGGCTAATCGGGCTGGGTTTCCGCTGTTCGTCCACCCCGCGCAAACGACGGAAATTCTTCATGATCGCGACGATCAGCGGCGTTCGTTACGAAGCACTCTGCTTGGTAAGTACCCGGTTTTACCTGAGCCACCTACTTCGGCGCGCGTAGATCGAATTCTCGGCCAGGTGCCGATCAACACTCATCATTGGGTCGATCATCAGCTGGTCGCTGCGCTGGATGCTGATGCCGTTGATAGCCTCGTCACCGAAGACATTGGAATCCACCGGAAGGCGAAGCGACTCGGATTACATCACCGTGTCGCCTACTTAGCTGAAGCGATCACTGCGTTGGACGCGCTGTGTGACAGCGTGCCGCCGGCGCTACCAGCTGTCGATGCAACGAAGGCACACACCTTAGACGCTTCAGATCGAATCTTCGATTCGGTGCGGCTCGATTACCCCGAGTTCGATCATTGGCTGACGAAGTGTAAACGCGAACATCGACAGGCTTGGATCGTTCGTGCTCCAGACAAATCTTATGCCGGCGTATGCATCGTGAATCGCGAAGATCGCCCGGATTTTGGAGGCGCTGGAAAGACGCTGAAGCTTTGCATGTTCAAAATCTCCGAAACGCACACCGGTTTTCGATATGGTGAGCTTTTGCTTCGTGACGTTCTCCAATACGCGGAACAGAATGCCTTCGTCTTTCTGTTCGTTGAAGTTTTTCCGCAGCACGAGCGGCTAATCGCGTTTCTGAACGAGTTTGGCTTTTTCGACTTACAGACAAATACGAGCCGCGGTGAACTACGGCTTGGCAAAAGGTTGGCTTTTGACGACCTAGAGCTCGCCAGTTTCGACGCGCTTGAATTCAACAAGCGGTTCGGGCCATCCGCGATGAAATGGAATGATACGCCCGCCTTCCTCATCCCGATCAAGCCGAAGTATCATGACATGCTCTTTCCCGAAGCAACCTGCCAAACACAGTTTTTCGAAGGGCGAACGCCCTGCGGAAATGCGCTTCGTAAAGCCTATCTTTGCAACTCCAACTGCCGAGAAATCCGGCCAGGCGCGGTGCTTGGTTTCTATCGGTCTGAAGACGTTAAGGGGATCACCGTTTTCGGAGTCGCCGAGGAAACGCTCGTCTCCCACAGCGCGAATGAGGTCGCTCGGTTCGTCGGCAAACGCACGGTGTATCCCCTTCAGGAAATTGAGCGGCTCTGCCAACAAAGCGTGTTGGCGATCCTCTTTCGCCAATCTCGCGTGCTCCGCTCGCCGATTATGTTGGCCAAACTACTCGAAAATCACATTATCGCCGCGGCTCCCCAGTCGATCACCAAATTGAAACTAGCGGCTCGAAAATGGATTCAGGCTCAGACGACGATTCAGTAGCTCTCCTTGCCATCAAACCTCGATTCGCAGAAGCGATCATCGCGGGACGGAAAACTGTCGAATTTCGGAAAACCCGCTTCTCTCAACCACCTCGTTACGTAGTTTTGTACGCCAGCACGCCGATAAGGCAGATCGTCGCGTATTTTGAGGTCGCGTACATTAAGGAGCTTACGCCGCTCGGTCTGTGGCGAAAATTCCGCCACGTCGGTGGTATCGAGTATGACGAGTTCTTTCAGTATTACGGCGACCGGTCACGCGGCTGCGCAATCGTCGTCGCGACTGTTTGGAAGCTAAAAAGGCCTGCTTGTTTGGGGCATTTGCATCCGCGCGGTTCTGCACCACAAAGCTTCCGATATCTCAACGCTAGTTCGATCAGGCGTCTGTCCGAACGCCACTAGCCCTTCAGATGCGTAAGCCAATCTGTGGCTCCGATTACTGAATGAACCGGATCGTTATCGGGTAGCGGTAGAATTTTCCTTCGCTGGCCTGGATGGAGGCGATGATGACGAAGACGGCGTTCAGGACCCAGAGGACGGCGAGGAAAACGAAGCCGACCAGGATCAGGCAAAAGACCGCGGCGACGACGTTGTAGATGAGCATCGAGATCTGGAAGTTGAGCGCTTCTTTGCCGTGCGCATCGAGCTCGGAGTCGCCGCGCTTGACCAGTGGCGTGACAAAGGGCGGTCCAAGTGCGCACGTTGGTGAGGGCGGGGGCACTGAGTGGTGGCGGTGTCGGGAATGTAGTTTCCATCAGGTGTCTAATGAATGGATGCGGCAGGACTGCGGTTTGGGATTCAAGACTTTTTGAAATCGCGGCACAGATGGTCCGTTGGCAGAGTTAAAGCATAGCCTTTCTTTCTATTGGTAGTTACATATTTTTGACTCCTGGCACGAGCGCACAGAGTCTTCGCAGCTACGCTTTGCGCCCGAATCCGGACCTACTGAGTAGGGGAGCGATTTGACTGGAGGCGGGGCGAACGGTCCAGATTATTCCTGTTCCAGAATCCAGTTAGTCGTGTGAATTCTGCCCCGCGTTGCATTCGTTAGGCTGACGCGCAGCGCTTTGCAAGCCACTGTTCAACAAACGTGTCGCAGCAAAGGCGCTGGCCAAACTTCGCTAGCTCCATTTCTCCCCGAACATCCTACCGAGCGGAAAAAGTTCGTGACGGCGAGACGCCGCCACCAGTGTGCGGGGCGCACGGAGCCACAACGATAGTTTGCACTCGCGGGCGCGTTGTCATTTTAGAAGGGCGCGTTAGGCTGCGCCGCCATGGGAAGCAGTTTTGGCCGGCTTTTTCGCATCACCACCTTCGGCGAATCTCACGGCGGCGGCGTCGGCGTGGTGATCGATGGATGCCCGCCGCGGATCAATCTTTCGCCTAACGATCTCCAGGAGGAACTCGATCGCCGCCGTCCCGGCCAAAGCCGGATCGTCTCGCCACGCAACGAAACGGATCGCTGCGAAATTCTTTCCGGTGTCTTCGAAGGCCAAACGTTAGGCACGCCCATCGCCATCCTTGTGCGCAACGAAGATGCCCGCCCCGAAACATATCGGGAAATGAAAGAGACGTTTCGCCCTTCACACGCTGACTTCACCTACGACGCCAAGTATGGCATCCGCAACTGGCAGGGCGGCGGTCGCGCTTCGGCGCGCGAGACGATCGGACGCGTCGCCGCCGGCGCGGTGGCGCGGAAAGTTCTTGTCCAGTTTTGCCCAGAGTTGGAGCTCGTCGCCTACGTCGTGCGCGTGCACGAGCTCCTCGCCACAGTCGATCCGGCTACAATCACGCGAGAGGAAGTCGAAAAAAACATAACCCGTTGCCCCGACACGGCAGTTGCGGAGAGAATCATCGCGCTGATCGAAGCGACGCGCAGCGAAGGCGACTCGTTAGGCGGAGTTATTGAATGCGTCGTGCGTCAGCCACCGCCCGGTCTGGGCGACCCGGTCTTCGACAAATTGGAAGCTGACCTTGCCAAAGCGATGTTGAGCCTTCCCGCGACGAAAGGTTTTGAAATTGGCTCCGGCTTTGCGGCCACGACTCTCAAGGGGTCGGAGCACAACGACCCCTTCGAGATGCGGGACGAAAAGGTCCGCACGACGACGAATCGCTCCGGCGGTGTGCAAGGCGGGATCAGCAACGGCGAAAACATTCTCTTTCGCGTCGCCTTCAAGCCGACTGCCACGATCGCGCGCGCGCAGCAAACGGTGACGAGAGGGAGAACGGAAACCACCCTCACCGCCCGCGGCCGTCATGATCCCTGTGTTCTGCCGCGCGCGGTTCCTATGGTAGAAGCGATGGCGGCGCTGGTACTCTGCGATCACGCCTTGCGGCAGCGCGCCATTGCGCTGGCAGCGCCCGTGTAGCGGCGGTTGCGTCAGCGCAATTCCACCTGCAATTCGCCCTTTACCCGCGGCGCGTCTCCGGTTCCTTTACACACCCCTTGTGCGGGCGATATGCCCGCCACTACACCATGACAACTGGCTCTTCGCTCTGGCAGACGATCTTCGTCTCCTTTGCGCTTATTCTCATAGCTTTCGAAATCGTGCGCGGCTGGAGACTTGGACTCGTTAGGCAGTTGGTCCGTCTCCTCGCAGTCCTCGCGGCCTACGCCGCCGGCTTTTTCGGCGGCCGCATGCTCCTGCCAGTTTTACGGCATTTTATCCAGGCGCCGGATCTGATTCTTTCCGTCGTCTCCGGCGCCGTCCTCGCGCTGGTCGTTTACGCGCTGATCACGGGCGTGGGCGCGGTCCTTTTCAAACGGACCGGCCAGCAAAGCGTGGGCATGGTTCGTTTTCTTTACGGGGTGAGCGGCGCTGCGCTGGGAGTGCTCTTCGGGTTGCTCAGCGTCTGGTTGATCGTGGTCGGCGTGCGCTCGGTCGGGGCCATCGCAAATGCTGAAGTCCGCAGCGGACGGCCGCCGCCGAACCAGCCCGCCTTCACCCGCTCTGCCATTGCGGCGCGGCCGGCCGCGCCGCCCTCGTTCGTGGCTTCCCTCGCGAAATTGAAAAATTCCATCGAGTTAGGCTCGTTAGGTGACCTGGTAAAGAGCGTAGACGTCGTTCCCGCCAACACCTACCAAGCGCTCGGCAAGCTCGGCGCGGTGGTCTCCGATCCGCACAGCGCTGCGCGCTTCCTCTCCTATCCGGGGGGCAGAACAATTGACCCAGAATGCGAGGATCATCGCGCTGCGCGACGACCCTGAAATTATTTACCTGATCCAGGAGCAGCGTTTCCTTGATGTCCTGCAAAATCCGAAGCTGATCGAAGCAATGAACGATCCCGCCCTCGCCGCGGAGGTGCGGAGCTTTGATTTCCAAAAGGCGCTGGATTACGCGCTGGGGCGATGAGCTCGCAAAAGCCGACACGGGGCTGTCTCGACGGGATCTGCGGCCCTTCTGAAAGAATAATGAACTACCTAACGACGATCGGACTTGAGGTGCACGTGCAGCTTAAGACCCGCTCGAAGATGTTTTGCGGATGTGCGGTGGAGTTTGGCGCTCCGCCAAATTCGTTAACGTGTCCGACCTGCCTCGGATTGCCCGGTGCGTTGCCGGCCATGAATCACGAAGCGCTCCGCCTAACTGTTCTCACGGGTCTTATGCTTGGCTGCGAAATCGCGCCGATCTGCAAGTTCGACCGGAAAAATTATTTCTATCCGGACATGCCGAAGAATTATCAGATCTCGCAATACGATCTTCCGATCTGTTCGAAGGGCCGCGTGCCGCTTTACGATTCCGCTTATCCGAAGGATGCGCAAAAGGCGATCGCGGCTCCGGCAAATGCGGTGAACCTGGTGCGCATCCATCTCGAGGAGGATGTCGGGAAGAGCTTCCATTTCGAGACGAACACCGGAATCGATTTCAACCGCGCCGGCACGCCGCTGATGGAGATCGTGACGCAGCCGGAGATCGATTCGCCGGAAGAGGCCTTCGCGTTTCTCACCGCGCTGAAACAAATCCTGATCCATGGCGGAGTGAGCGATGCCGACATGGAGAAAGGGCAGCTCCGTTGCGATTGTAATATCTCGCTGCGACTGGCCACGCAGGTGGAGCTCGGCGCAAAGATTGAGATCAAGAATATGAATTCGATCAGCGGCGTGCGGCGTGCCCTCGCTTATGAAGTGCAGCGGCAGACAGCAGTCTTGGAGCGCGGCGAAGAATTGCAGCAGGAGACACGACGCTGGGACGATGACACCGGACAAACCTTCGTCATGCGCCGGAAAGAAATGGCCCACGATTACCGCTATTTTCCCGACCCCGATTTGTTGCCCGTGGCGACGGCAGACCTCGTCAATGACGTGCGGTCGCGCGTACCGGAGTTGCCGCAGGCGAAGCGGGCGCGTTTCATCGAACAGTATGAAGTGAGCGCCTACGACGCTGGCGTTCTGGCGGACGATCTGGCTTTGGCCAGCTACTTCGAGACGGCGGCGCGAGGCGCGCCACGGCCGAAAACGATCGCCAATTGGATGCTGAACGACCTGCAAAATGACCTAACGAGTGCTTCGTTAACGATCGAAGATTCCCCGGTCCCGCCGGAGGCGTTAAGGGAACTGATCGATCTGATCGAGCATGGAAAGATCAGCGGGAAACAGGGGAAGGAAGTCTTTGCAGAGATGTTCGCGAGCGGCCGATCGGCGAGAGCGATCGTGCGGGAAAAAGGGATCGAGCAGTTGAGCGACGCGGCAGCCATCGAGGCGCTGTGCGACCAGGCGATCGCGGAGCATCCGAAGCCCGCGGCGGATTTCCGCGCGGGTAATAAGGCCTCGCTCAATTTCCTAGCAGGCCAGGTGATGAAGTTGTCGCAAGGCCGCGCGAACCCGGCGCTGGTTGGGGAAATTCTGGGGCGGAAGTTGCAGTCTCAGCCCAGCCGGTGACCCCGGTTGCGGTGTCGCCCGGCCGAGAGAACTCGAAGCAAGAGCTGTCATCCCGAGCCCGCGCAGACGGCGAGGGAGCCCGCGGTTGCAATCCGCGCCTCTATTAATCTGTCAGCGTCCATTGCATCTGAGAGGTCCTTCGCCGCGCTACGCCGCCTCAGGATGAGAATCCGTCTGTGCGCACCTGCGTTCGTTAGGCTCAGAAATTCTGGAACCAGCGATACGGGAAATCATCGCCGGGACAATCGGTCGCCCAACGTGGTGGATTCATTTCGCGATGCGGGCGCACCGGAATCTCTTTCCGCTCCACCTTGCCGCAACGCGCGCGCAGATAGCGGATGAGTTCTTCGCAAGAGGCGAGCTGCGCACGGGTGGGCTGGTCGCGATTAAAATCGCCGACGAGGCAGATGCCTAACGAAATATTGTTGAGGTAATCGCTGTGCACGTGCCCGCCGTTGATCTGCCGGGTCCAGCGGTCGCCGACCTCGATCTCGCCATCGCCCGAGGAGGTGCCGTTACCGATGACGAAATGGTAGGCGAGCCCATTCTGCATGCGGCGGACGTGGCGATGATAGTAATCGAAGATGCGCGCGTTGCCCTGCCGGGTGCCGCTGTTGTGCACGATGATGAAGCGCCAGCGCTCGCGCAGAACCGGCGCGCGATCGATCTGGCTGCGGACGGAGCGGGTCAGGTAATCGTAATGCTTTGCGAAAAAGTGGAAGGGCAGGAGAGAAAATCCGCGCGGCTTTTGGTAACCGGATTTCTGCACAATGACTTGCGCTGGCGCGGCGCTTGCAGTTGGGCTTTCCGCGGCGGTTGCAGCCGGCTTCGCCTCGGCCGCGCGCCCCGGCGTTGATGACTCGTTAGGCCGAGAGCGCGGCGTCGCAGTTTCTTCCGGTTCCGGCGAGGGTTTCGCGGGAGTGTGCTCCGGCGTTTCTTCCGGTTCCGGCGTCGACTTTGGTGAGGACTGTTTCTTCTTCGGCGGCGGATGTTTGGCCGGTTTCGGCTTGCGCCGCGGGCTCGCGGATTTTTCCGGCGTGGCGGAGGGAACGGTGTGCATTTGTTCGCGCGCTTTCAGGAATAGCTGCCGCTTTTCCTCGTCAGTCGGCTCCGCCTGGCCGGCCGAGCCGGCGAGGAGGAGGCACGCGCCGAGCAGGATCGGCCAGCGTGAAATGGAACGCACTCGAATCAAAACGCGGCGGCCCTCTTCAGGCCGGTTGCGGCTCGCTCGCAGAGGCGGCGCGGTGGGCCGCGCGTTCGCTCTCGCGGCGCAGGATGGCGTTTAATTTCCCCCCGAGCAGGAGGAGAAGGCAGGTGAGATACATCCAGGTGAGGAGCATGATGATCGAGGCGAGCGCGAGGTAGGTGGGGTTGTAGCGATCGTAGCGCGCGACGTAGAGTTGAAAAAGTTTCGTCACCGTTATCCAGCCGACGGCGAAAAAAATTGCGCCGGGAAGCGCCTGCCGAATCGTTAGGTAATTTTCCGGCGTGAGGAGATAGAGGGCGAGCGCGAGGACGACGAGGGAGAGCCAGGTGAAGGGCAGATTGAGGGCCGCGACCCATTCCTGCAGGGGGATGCGCAATTGGAAATTCACTTCCGCCAGGCCGGCCAATGTTTCGCCGAAGACGGTGACGTTGAAAGCGATCAAAATGGTGATGCCAAACCAGAAAAGGAGAAAGAGCGCGATGATGTATTTCGACCACCAATTGCGATCCTCCGTTACGCCGTGGGTGCGGCTGAGGGCGTGCGAAATAGTCGAGATAAAAAGGGTGCCAAGATAAATGCCGAGGATGACGCCGGCCGCGGCGAGCGCGCCGTTGCTGCCCGTGACGATGACGTTGGCGACAATCGTATCGAGGATTTCCTGCACCTTCGGATCGGGCGGAAGAAAAGCGCGGACGACCCCGAGCATCTTGTGCAATTTCGCCGGGTCGGCGCCGAAGAGGCCGAGGAGATGCCAGAGAAAGAGAAGGCCTGGCGCGAGGGTGAAAAGCATCTGGTAAGCCATCTGTGCGGAGAGTCCCATCGTCTCGTCCGTGGCGGTTTCCCAGACGAGCCGGCGCACGACGCGACCGAGCAAACGCAGCTTTTTCATCGTCGCGAGAAGTTTACTTTGCCCCTTGGGGATTGCCATTAAACTCTCGCCCAGCCCGCCTAACGAATGCCGAAACGGATCCTGATTCTTACCGCCGGCTTCGGCGAGGGGCACAACGCGGCGGCGCGCGGCATCCGCGATGGCCTCGCCTCGGTTGCGCCCACGACGGCCGAGGTCGAGCTGCACGATCTCTTCGCCGAGACCTATGGGATCGCGAACGACCTCGCGCGGCGCGGCTATCTCGCCCTCATCAACCGCGCGCCGGCCGCCTGGTCGGAGATCTATGAGTGGATCGACCGGCAGGACCGGATCGGCGGGAAACTGCGTGTTTTCTTCCAGCTCAAACGTCGGCTGCGGGATTTATTGAAGCGCTTCCAGCCGGACGTGGTCGTCTCGGTTTATCCGGCCTACGCGCACCTGCTCGAGCAGCTTGTGGGCGGCACTACGCCGCCTTTTCGCCGGGTGGTTTGCGTCACCGATTCGATCACGGTGAACGCTATTTGGTATCGCTGCGCCTGCGATTGCTTCTTCCTGCCTAACGAAGAGACCGCCGCTGTTTTCGCCGCCGCCGGCGTGCCTAACAATCGCGTGCGCGTGACCGGATTTCCGGTGACGCCGAAATTCGCGCAGCTCGGTCCCTTACGACAGCCGCCTTCAGCTGAGGACGGGCGGCGCATTCTTTACATGCTCAACGCCGGTCGCGTCCTCGCGCCGGAAATTATTCGCCAGCTCGCCCGGATACCCGGCACTCGGCTGACCGTCACGGTCGGGCGGGACGAACGTCTGCGCCGCGCGACCGAAGAGATACGATGCGAGACCGGCCAGAAATTTGCAGTCGTCGGCTGGAGCGATCAATTGCCCCGGCTCATGCTCGAGAGTCATCTCCTCGTCAGCAAAGCCGGCGGCGCCACCGTGCAGGAAGCCATCGCCGCCTGCTGCCCGATGATCATTAACCAGATCGTGCCGGGCCAGGAGGAAGGGAACGCGCGGCTCCTCCGGGAGAGTGGGTCGGGCGTTATCGCGACGACTCCGGAAGCGATCGTCGCCGCGGTGCACGAGGCGTTTGCCGACGATGCGCGGGTGTGGCGCGAATGGTCGAGAAATATCAGCCGCTTGAGCCGCCCGCGAGCGCCGCTGGAGATCGCGGAGTTGCTGTTGGTGTAACACAGGCTTCCAGCCTGTTAGGTCGAGCATCTTGCCTGCTGTTTGAAAAAAGCGACCGGGCTGGAAGTCCGATCTACACGACAGGCAGGCTGCCTGTGTTACTTCGCCCCGGCTTTTTCGTTCAAGGCTTGCGTGAATTCCTGCAGGCTGGTCACGATCTGCGGCGCTTTCGCGAGCACCGTGCTGGCCAGTTTTTCAGCGTAGTCGGGCCGGCGCTGCGACATTTCCGAGAGCGCCATCATGACCGCCAAGGCGTTGTTTATGGAATGCTTGATCTCGCTGAATTTCTTCTGCAACTGAGCAATTTCTTCCGGCGGAATGGTCGGGCTGGGCTCAGTCATAAAAGGGCAAATTCGCTGGAGAAGGTGGTCGGGTGTGCTTGACTTAAAGGTTCGGAAAACCCCGCCCGATGCCTGCAAAAACTATCAAGATCAGTGGGGCGCGCCAGCACAATCTCAAGAATCTCCACGTCGAGATTCCCAGGGAAAAACTGGTCGTCATCACGGGCATGAGCGGGTCCGGAAAGTCGTCGCTCGCTTTCGACACCCTCTATGCCGAAGGCCAGCGGCGCTACGTCGAAAGCCTCTCTGCTTATGCGCGGCAATTCCTCGACCAAATGGAGAAGCCGGAGGTGGATTTCATCGAAGGTCTCTCCCCTGCGATCGCGATCGAGCAGCGCACGGCCGGGACCAATCCGCGCTCTATCATTGCGACCACGACCGAGATTTACGATTACCTGCGCGTCCTTTATTCCGCCGTCGGGCAGCCGCACGATCCTGTCACCGGGCAGCCGATTTTCCGGCAAACGGCGCAGCAGATCGTCGATCGGATTCTCGAATATCCGGCGGAGACGAAAGTGATCTTGCTCGCGCCACTTGTGCGCAGCCAAAGCGGCGAATTCCGCGACGTGGTCGAGAAAGTCAAGCGCGAAGGCTTCGTCCGCATCCGAGTGGATGGAGAAATCCTCGAGCTCGGCCGAACGGAGCCGATCCGGCTGAAAAAGAACGCGCGGCACACGATTGAAGCGGTGGTGGATCGGCTCGTCATCCGCGAAGGGATCCGCTCGCGGCTGGCGGATTCGGTCGAGACGGCGTTGAAATGGGGCAACAACCGGCTCGTTGTCCTTCGTGGCGGGGGCGAATCTGGGGACGCCGAAGTTCGTTACTCTACCGATTACGGCAACCCCGACACCAATTTCTCGTTAGGCCAGCTCACCCCGAAGCATTTCTCTTTCAATAGCCATCTCGGCGCCTGTCCGGCCTGTCACGGTCTCGGCACCCAGCCGGTGCTCGATCCGGAGCTCATGATCACCGACGCTTCGAAATCTCTCGCTGACGGCGCGATCGTCCCGTGGCGCCGCGGCACGAAGCGAATGAAGGCTTATTATCGTGGCCTGCAAAACGCGCTCGTTAGGCATTTCGAAGTCGCAGATATCATTCCCTACGAAGACCTGCCGGAGAATTTCAAGAAAGCCCTCCTCTTCGGCACCGGCGACCAGCTGATCGAGATGAGCTTCGGCGGCGGCAACGGTCGCGCCGCCAAAACCGCGCGGCCGTTCGAAGGGCTGGTGCCGCAACTGCAACGTCTCTACGAAGAAACCGAGAGCGAATTCACCCGCACTCGCATTCGCGCCTTCATGAATCGCGCAACCTGCCAGGTCTGTCATGGCGCGAGGCTCAAGCCCGAGATTCTGGCCGTCACGATCAAGCGGCTGAGCGGGCGCGAGCTCAACATTCACCAGTTCTGCGAGCTCACGATCGCGGCCGCTTCAGAGTTCGTTAGGCAAATTGATCTCCCGGAAAACCAACGTGCGATCGTCTCCGAAGTGCTGCACGAGATTTCGTCGCGGCTGGAATTTCTCCTCGAGGTTGGTCTCGATTATCTCACGCTCAATCGCGAAAGCGGCACCTTGTCCGGCGGCGAAGCGCAACGCATCCGGCTCGCCACACAGATTGGCTCGGGCCTGGCCGGCGTGCTCTACGTCCTCGACGAACCGAGCATCGGTCTGCACCAACGCGACAACGCGCGCCTTATTCGCACCTTGCGCCGGCTGCGTGACCTCGGGAATTCCGTCATCGTCGTCGAGCACGACGAAGAGACGATTCGCGCGGCCGATCACATCCTCGATCTCGGGCCGGGCGCCGGTCCGCGCGGCGGTGAGATCGTCGCCGAAGGAACGCTCGCCGAAATTCTCGAGGCGAAAAATTCTCCCACCGCCGCCTATCTCTCCGGCCGTTCAAAAATCGCCATCCCGCGTCAGCGCGTCGCGCCGCGCTCCATCAACCATCAACCACCAGCCATCAACTCTTCTTCCGAGGGTTGGCTCACGATCGTCGGCGCGACGGAAAACAATCTCAAAAACCTGACCGCGGCGTTCCCGTTAGGCTGCCTCACCTGCATCGCCGGCGTTTCGGGGAGCGGCAAATCAACGCTGGTTGACGACATCTTGCGGCGCGCTCTCTTTCGTCATTTTTACAATTCCAAAGACAAGCCGGGCGAGCATCGCGCCATCTATGGTCTGGACCAGATCGACAAGGCGATCATCATCGATCAAAGCGCGATCGGCCGGACGCCGCGCTCCAATCCCGTCACCTACACCGGCGCGTTCACCCCGATCCGCGAGCTCTTCAGCCAGTTGCCGGCCTCCCGCATTCGCGGTTACAGCGCGGGGCGTTTCAGCTTCAACGTCAAAGGCGGCCGTTGCGAAAATTGTCAGGGCGACGGGCTCATCAAAATCGAGATGCACTTCCTCGCCGATGCCTACGCCGTCTGCGAAATCTGCCAGGGCAAACGCTACAACCGCGAGACGCTGGAGATTACCTTCAAAGGCAAGAACATCGCCGATGTGCTCGCCATGCCAGTCGATGAAGCGTCGCGTTTTTTCCGCAACGTCCCGAGCGTGGCGGACAAGTTGAGCGCCTTGCAGGATGTCGGCCTCGGCTATTTGCGGCTCGGCCAGGCGGCGACGACGCTTTCCGGCGGCGAAGCGCAACGGGTAAAACTCGCCACTGAGCTGGCCAAAAAAGCCACCGGTCGCACTCTCTACATTCTCGACGAACCGACGACCGGGCTGCACTTTGCCGACATCGAGAAGCTCCTCCAGGTCCTCATGAAACTGCGCGACGCGGGCAACACGCTGCTCGTGATCGAGCACAACCTGGAGATGATCAAATGCGCCGACTGGGTGATCGATCTCGGCCCGGAGGGGGGCGCGGGCGGAGGCGAAATCGTCGCCCAAGGCACGCCCGAGCAGATCGCCCAGGCAAGAGGGAGCTACACTGGCGAGCATCTCCGGCCGTTGTTAGGCAAATGAAGCAAACGCTCATCCTGCTTCTGCTCGCGGCTTCGTTAGGCACGGCGGCGCCGGGGCTCACGCTCGACGACGCCATCCGCCCGCTCGCCGAGGGCGTGCCGGGAGTCGCGGTCGAGCGTCTACAAAACCTGCTCGCGCAAAAATTATCCGCCGCGGAACAATTGATCGCGAAAACAAAACTGACCGAAGCACTCGTGCGTGCGAACCGTCCAGGTGAGGCTCTGAAGGTCGCGACGGACTCGGGCCTAACGAACAATTTGCCGGCTCTTTTCTGGAAAGCCCAGGCATTGGCGGCCCTTTACCGTTGGGAGGAAGCAGGCCCGCTCTACGCCGAGGTGAGCGCCCGGGCGCAGGGGCCGCTGCGGGCGGACGCAGCTTTCGGTGAGGCGCAGTCTTTTCGCGCGCTCGGTCAACCGAAGGCGGCGCTGCGGGTTCTGAAGTCGCTCCAGCAGGACTCACAGTGGCACGTCCGGGCAACGTTAGGCACGGCGGAGTTGCTGATCGATCGGGGGGATCTGGTCGAGGCCGATCATCTCCTGCGCTCCCTCAAACCGGAGCAAACCGGCGAGCGCAATGAGCGGCGCTACCTTTTTGGGCGCATTCAATCAGCGGAAGGCCATTACGACCGGGCGGTGGAGGTTTTGTTCGTCATTTTGCAGAAGCCCGAGGGCGTTTCGCATGCGCTCCTCGTCGCGACACTCTGCGCCATCGCGGACGCGCACCTGCAAGGAAGAACGGCGGAACAGGGTGACGACGTGCTCGAAGATTTCGTCGAGCATCACCCGACTGATTCCGCGCTTCCCGCGGTTTTCGCGAAGCTCGACGAGCTTTATCAAGCGGAGCAAAAACCTTCGCCTAACGAGTTGGAGCGATGGAGCCGCGATCGGACGGAGCCGCGGCGCGTCCTCGCGCAATGGTATCTGGCGCGGAGCCAGCTGCGGGCCGGCGATCGCGACAGGGCGATCAAAAATCTGACCCGCCTGCGCGCGAGCAGAGTGCAGTTACCATCGTTAGGCCAGGCGCAGCTCGAGCTGGCCCGCCTGCTTTTGGCGGATCGACAATGGGCGGCGGCGATCGAGGCGGGGGAAGCGGCCCGCCGGCTTAATCCCGCGCCCGCGTTCGCGCAACAGGCTGCCTGGCTGACTGCTGGGGCAAATTATCGCGCGGGACGTCTCGAAGCGGCGGCGCCGATCTTTGAGCAAATCGCGCACGACGTTCCGGCCTTCGCGAACCAAGCGCTTTTCAACGCCGCCCTCTGCTGGCTGCGGCTCGATCGTACGGACAGATTTGCTAACGATTATCGGCAGATCAGCAACGACCCGGCAAAGCAGACCGGGCAGGCCGATCTTCTGCTCGAGAAAGGGTCAGTGCAGGCGGCGCAAGGGAAAGCGGCGGCGGCGGCCTCGCTTCAGAATTTCATTCGCGATTTCCCTAAGAACCCGCGCGTTTCAGAAGCGTGGGTGGCTTTGGCGGAGCTCGCTTTTCACGCGCCCAAACCGGACATGGAAACGGCCCGCCAGGATTTGGCGCGGGCGCGGCAAGGCAGTCCGACTCCCGCGGCGATCGAGCGCGCGGATTATCTAGAGATCTGGTTGAACGATGCGGCTCCTGCCAAAGACGAGTCGCAAGTGATCTTGGTGGCGACGGCTTTTTTGCAGCGGCATTCGGGCTCGCCTTTCACAGCGGAAGTGCGGATGAAATTGGCGGAAGCGTATTTTCGTCGGCAGGATTTTGCCAACGCCCAGACCCAATTCGAACTGCTCGCGCAACAGAATCCGGACGCCGACCTAACGGAGAAAGCGCTCTTTTTCGCGGCGCGCTCCGCCATGTCGAGCATGGGCGCGGAGTCGCTCGATCACGCGCTCGCCCTGCTCGATCAGGTCGTGAAATTAAACGGCGATTTGAAATGGGCGGCGCGCAACGAAGAAGCCGCCATCGAGCGGCGGCTTGGGAAGAACGCCGACGCGCTCGCGATTTATGAAGAGGTCTTGAAGAACGAGGCGAAGCCGCCGGAACGGCGCGAAGCGCTCTGCGGCAAGGGCGATGTGTTTTACGAGATGGGCGCGGCGGAGTCGCAGAACTATCGGCGCGCGATCGATCTCTTTCAGCAGCTGGCAAACGAGCCGGGGGTGCCGGCGCATTGGCGTAACCAAGCGGAGTTCAAACAGGGGAAAGCGCTCGAAAAACTAAACGACAAGGCGGCCGCCCTAACGACCTACTACACGGTCCTGGAAGAAGGCGCACAACCGCAGCGGCAACACGAATTTTTCTGGTTTTACAAAGCCGGTTTTAGCGCGGCGCATCTGCTCGAAGAAGCGAGCGACTGGAAATCGGCGGTGGCGGTCTATCGCAAACTTGCGGCGGTCGGTGGCCCGCGCAGCGACGAGGCGAAAACGCGGCTGACGCAGCTGCGGCTCGAACATTTTCTCTGGGAGGAATAGGCGCTCGTTAGGGGTTTTCGTGCAACCAGGGCATCAACCTGCGGAGCCGCTCGCCCACTTGCTCAATCGACTGCGCCTCTCCCTGCGCGAGGAGCTGCTCGTACTGCTTTCTTCCGGTGGCCGCTTCGCGCAGCCATTGCCGCGCAAATTTTCCACTTTGAATTTTTTTCAGCACTTCCTGCATTCGCACCTTGACCCCAGCGTCGATGATCTCCGGGCCAACGGTCACGTCGCCCCATTTCGCCGTCTCCGAGATGCGTTGGCGCATCCCGGCGATACCGGTGCGATGCATCAGATCGACGATAAATTTCAATTCGTGCAGGCATTCGAAGTAGGCCATCTCCGGTTGATAGCCGGCCTGGACCAAGGTCTCGAATCCCGCTGTCACGAGCGCGCTCATGCCGCCGCACAGGACCGCCTGTTCCGCAAATAAGTCGGCTTCGGTTTCCTCGCGGAAAGTCGTCTCGATGGCTCCCGCACGCGTCCCGCCGATGGCTTTGGCGTAAGCGAGCGCGAGTTGTCGGGCGCGACCGGTCGCATCCTGCTGCACCGCGAAAACGCAGGGCACGCCTTTGCCCTCGACGAACTGCGTGCGCACCATCGGCCCGAGTCCCTTCGGCGCGACCATCACAACATCAACATCGTTAGGCGGGATGATCGTCCGGTAGTGAATGGCGAAGCCGTGCGCAAAAAGCAGCATCTGCCCCGGGCGCAGAACCGGCGCGATTTCGGCTTCATAAATTTCCCCCATCTTCGTGTCCGGCAGTGCGAGGAAAATGATCTGCGCGCGGCGGACC
Organism: Chthoniobacterales bacterium; assembly: GCA_013815325.1. Lineage (GTDB taxonomy): Bacteria > Verrucomicrobiota > Verrucomicrobiia > Chthoniobacterales > UBA10450 > Palsa-1392. The sequence goes on along the minus strand of JACDGM010000035.1, from coordinate 11,148 downwards.
GCGGCGGCCGTGGTCGTTAGGCGGAGTCTGGCTAAGCGCGCGGCGGTGCGAGATTGGCTTTTTGCCGGCAGTCCGACGACTACGGGCACACCGCTGTCGCGCAGATTGAGCGCGTGGGCGCGGCCTTGCGCGCCAAAACCGATGACCGCGCAGGTCTTATCGAGGAGCGGACGAAGATCGGCTTCTTTATCGCTGAAAATTTTAGCAGCCATACCGCGGGAAACGCCGCCGATGGTAGTGCTGCGAACCGCTCTGTCAATTAACGGCGGCCGGGTCGAATTTGCGAGCTGTCGACGACGGAGCGTTCGCAGTCGCGTCTCCTACACAGAACACTAATTCACCAGCGAGCTATTCAGCCGGGCGAGATTTTCGAGGCGGGCCACCTCGGCGCCGGCAAGTTTAGCTTCGGCGGGCCGCGCCATTTTCTCGAGGATATTTGAAAGCAAGGCGTATTGCCGCGGCTGGTCGGGTTGCCGCGCCACCGCGCGACGTTGCGTCCGGTAGGCGTCGTCGAGACGATTTTGCCGCAGGCTCATCGAGGCCATGAGATTGAGAGCTTCGGCATCATGCACATCCAGCCAAGTGGCATGACGGAGCGCGGCCTCGGCGCGGGGGAGGTCGCCCTTTTGGGCGTAAAGCCGGCCGAGCGCAGCAGCCGCTCCATAATGCCACCAGTTGGCACGGGCAAAGTCTTCAACCATTCGCAGGGCCGCGTCTGGCCCCTTGCTTTCGCGCACTAATTCGGCCTTGTAGCTGATCAATTCCCAAGTCCCAGGGTAATCATTCTGCGCCTGGTCCAGAATGGCGAACGCGGCTTGATCATTTTTTTGAAAATGGCGCAGGCGCGCGAGGTTGCAGGCGGCGATCCAGGTGCGGGGAGAATCTTTGCGCGCTTGCTCGGCGGCTTTCCTGTCCGCGACAAAAAGAGCCTCAGCTTCCTTTAATCTTCCTTCCCGTGAGAGGACGTGGGCGAGGTTATTGCGCGCCATCGGATAGTCCGGCATGGCGGCCAGCACCTGGCGGCAGAGAGCCTCCGCTTTCGCATATTCACCACGGCCCGAGTAGATCAAGGCGAGGTTGATTGTTATACGCATTCCGGCGCCACCCTCGGCCAGCGTCGTTCGATAGAAGGTTTCCGGGCTAACCCAATCGGCGCTACGGATGGCGCTGCGGACGCTGAGGGCGATAACCGCACAGGAGGCGCCGACCGTAAGACCTTTGCGCCAGCAGAGGGGGAGATCGAGCGCGCAGCCGGCGAGAAACATGAGTAGCCCTATACTCGGAAGGTAAAGCCAATGTTCGGCCACGGTCGCATTGAGACTTACAATGTTGGAGGTGGGCAGGTAGCTGATGAGAAACCAGCTCGCGCCGAAAACGCGTAGCCTTTGCGCCGGGCCGCGACGCCTGCAGGCGTACAACAAAATTGCCAGCACGGCTAGACCGCCGATGGAAAGATATTCTGTTCCTGCCGAACGCTCCCAACTCGTTTCATCGCGATAGTTATATCCTTTTAGAAGGGTGCGCTCCATGTGCAGATGCGAAGGGAAAAGCATTAGTCGGCCATAGTCGCCTAAGGCGCGCAGCATCAGGACTGCTCGGACCGGTTTGCTCCATTCATTGGCGGCACCCTGGCCCGAACGACGCTCGGGAAGATGCCGTAATCCGACGTAAGCCGCGAACAGAGAGATACAAGAAACAAGCAAGATCGTTTTCGCCCGTCGGCCCGTCGTTTTTTCAAATCCAAGATGATTGAGAAGGAAAAGAAGCAGCCAGAGACCGGCAGTTTCACGAGAGCTGAGAGCCAGCAATCCCAAAAGTAAGGCACAGGCCCAGAGTAGGCCTCGAGCCCAGCGCTGTTTCGCGGAGCGCGCCTGTAGGAATAGCAGCCATCCTGCACAAGATAGAAGTGCCGCAAGGCTATCCGCCCGGCCGGAGATGTAATCTACGGCCGCGCTGTGGACTGGATGCACAACCCAAAGAAGTGCCACAAAGAAAGCAGCCGTGGAAGAAACTGATGCCTCAACTCCAATGGCGGTGCCATGCCTTCGCAGGAACGTCCGGAAGAGTCGCTTGAGGAGGAAATATAGGAGAAGCCCGCTCGCGGCGTGGAGCACGACATTCGTCAGGTGAAAACCGTAGGGATTCGTATTCCAGAACAAATAATCCACTATATAAGAGAGGTTCTGCACCGGCCGGTAATGCGGAGAGAAGGAATCGAGGAAAAGGTAATGGCGAAAAACTTCGAAGATGAAGAGAGGGCTCTTGATGAAAGGGTTCTCCTGTGCCAGGTAGCCGTCGTCCCAGATCAATTGACCTGATAACGCAGGTATATGAACCGCCACCGCGAGCAGAACCAGCAGGAGCGACCGAAGCAGGTCGCCTTTCAGGTAGCCGGCGAGTTTGTACTGAAGTGAAATGGCAGGTCTGCTCCTAGGAGCGTGCGCCATGTGCGTCTCCCTGAGACAGAGTGTCGAAGTCATCTTATGGATGAAATACCTCCCAACCCATTTGTGAGATGCATCGAATCATTTATGGAGCGCTTCCAAGGTTACTTGTCCGCCGAGTCTCGACCACCTTTCAACAGAAAGCATGGAATTGATCGCCAACTCATTCCGTCTCACTCGGTGATGACAGAATGAATCGTCACACACTAGGGTCCAGTTGAATAAGGAGCCCAGAAGGTGGAATTCGCGACGTCCGACAAGGTGTTATAGGTCGATAGCGGAATCAACGGCAGACTGTCCACGGTCTGCGCCTTGTAGTCGTTGCTGAAAAGGTCTTTGCCCGAGTTGTAGAGCACGGTGCCTTTTTTCAGGTATTGGGTCCACGCGGCGATAGGGACGCTCGCGTTCGTTTGTTTGTTATTTTCGATCGCGTACTGATCCACGGCGGCGTCGATCAAGCGCAGATCGTTGATAACACGGCTGGCCTGCGAACGTTTACGGGCCCGGAGAAATCCAGGAACCGCGATAGCCGCAAGCAAGGCGATGATCGCGACCACGATCATGATTTCCACGAGGGTGAAACCCCCGCGGCGTCTGTTGAATTTGGTTATCATATTTTCTGCTTCTTTTATTTATTGTTTGATTGCGGATCCGCGATTCCTCCCGGGTCTTTAGCCTTACAAAGCAACGTCAATGCCACGCGGCGAGAAATAGAGATACGAGTGCGTGAGAACCCCAGGTCGCGATATTGAAGAGAATGACATTCTTACACTACGGACCGGCGAAGAATCGCCCACCCGGGACTGGAGAATGAAGAGAGAGGCCTTCATGAAAGAATTGCCCGGCGCCAGGCGGGGGCGCTTTTCTATTCAGGCAAGCGGGGCAGTTCTACTCGCCAATTAGACCGCGCGGTTCTCACAAGGCGAAGCGCAGTCCCAGGAGGCGCTATTCCAGACGAATTGCTTGAGTCCCCAGCCGACTCAGAAGCGAGAGAGACTCTTCGAATCAAATTCTCACGACTCATTCCCTGCCACCGCGCCTTCGGGATGGCAGGAGTATGAATCGTGAGATCCCTAGGGTCCGGTCGAATAAGGAGCCCAGAAGGTCGAATCCGCGACATCCGACAAGGTGTTGAAGGTCGATAGCGGGATCTTCGGCAGACTGTCCACGGTCTGAGCATTGTAGTCGTTGCTGAAAAGGTCTTTGCCCGAGTTGTAGAGCACGGTGCCTTTTTTCAGGTATTGAGTCCACGCGGCCACAGGGACGCTCGCGTTCGTTTGCTTGTTATTTTCGATCGCGTATTGATCCACTGCGGCGTCGATCAAGCGCAGATCGTTGATAACACGACTGGCTTGCGAACGTTTACGGGCCCGGAGGAATCCAGGAACCGCGATAGCCGCAAGCAAGGCGATGATCGCGACCACGATCATGATTTCCACGAGGGTGAAACCCCCGCGGCGTTTGTTGAGTTTCGTTAACATACTGTTTGCTTTCTATTTGGTTTGTTTGTTTTGATTGCGTCCGCGGTTCCAGCGCGGATACGCCAATTGGAGCAGCGTTTATGCCAAGGAGCCTAAGATGCTGAGAGTTTTTGCATCAGGCGCACTCCTGCGATTTCCCCCGGCAGCGGCAGAGTCTGTTCGTACGGTTGCTAGCATTGTCCCTGCTTTAGCTTTCCTTCGCTTGCTCTGTCGATGAACCTTCCGAAGAACCGCCTCACCGTGACTAACCTGCCGGTTGGCGCCTGCGTTTTCCTCAGTGTTTTCCTGCTTCGGCTTGTCATCCTGGTACGCCTGACCGGTTCGCAATTTCTTCTTCCCGAGGCGGGAGACATGCAGTTCTACAACAACTGGGCCTTGCGAATTCTGGGTGGGGATTGGACCAGCCATACTGCCTTCTACGGCCTGCCGCTCTATGCCTATCTGCTCGCCGCGATCTACAAAATTTGCGGCTATAGCCCGTTCGTACCGGGGCTCCTGCAGGCGGGACTCGAGGGCGGGACCGCGGTTGTCCTCTATAAGCTTAGCTTGTGCGCCTTCGGCGACAAAGTCGCGACAGAGCCGGTGGAAGGACCGTCGTTTCGCACGAAAGCGATTGGTCTGCTGGCAGCAATTGGCTGGGCGTTGTTCCAGCCCGCACAAGCTTACTCGGTGATACTGATGCCGATATCCTGGCTCGTTTTTGTTTTCTGGTTTGTCGTTTATGAGATCGTTAGGCGAAAGACTCTTCCCACTCTTTTCCCCTGTCTGTTCTTCGGTTTGCTCATCGGCTTCACCGCCATGGGGATCGCGACAATTCTTTTCTTGATTCCGCTTGTCGTCGCGGCCTTCTTCCTGCGCTGGAAGGCGATTTTCTCCCGCCGGTTTGCGAGCGTGGCGGTCTTTCTGGCGGGAACTTTCCTCGGCGCCTCACCGGCGGTGACCCATAACTACGTCATCGCGCGCGATCCGATTTTTCTTTCGGCCCACGGCGGGGTCAATTTCTGGATCGGGAACAATCCGATGGCAACTGGTTATCCAAGGTTTCCGCCCGGCCTCCATGCCGGTCAGGTGGCAATGCTGCAGGACTCGATCACCGCCGCGGAAAAGGCAGCGGGGCACCCGCTCAAACGTTCCGAAGTCTCTGCTTTTTGGTCGCAGAAAGCTCGCGCGTGGATCGAGCAACATCCAGGCGGATGGCTCAAGCTGCTTGGACTAAAGACACAGTATTTCTGGAACGCCTTCCAGTACGACGATCTCAGCATTATCGAGACACTGCGAGACCAAGGCGTAATTTTTCCTGGGATCAGATTTGGACTCATCGCCGCGTTGGCGCTTCCCGGTTTGCTCCTGGCCTGGGGCAAATTCCCCCTTTCGCGTTGGGCCGCGGTCGCTGTGCTCCTACACCTCGTTTCGCTGCTCAGCGTTTTCATAACCGAACGCTACCGGATGGCGGCCGTGCCAGGGCTACTGCTTTTCGCCGCCGCAGGAGTTTCCGAATTGTGGCGTGCCGGGGTGGATGCCAACTATCGTCGCGGAGCCCTTTACTTGAGCCTTCTAGCCGTGGGCACCTGGTTTGTATCCATCCCTCAAAGAGACTCCTCGCTCTGGGCGCTCGAGAGCTACAATTCCGGATTGCAGGCGCTGGGAGCCCACCAGCTGACGGTAGCGGAACGCAAGCTCGATCTGGCTTACGCTTATGTTCCCAGCAATGTGGAGGTGAACTTTGCCCTAGGCAATCTTCGGCTGGCTCAAGGAAACAGAACAGCTGCGAAAGAGTTCTATTTCGCGGCGCTCCGGCTCGACCCTCAGCATGAACGAAGTTATAAGAACCTTGGCATTTTGGCTCTGGAGGAAAAGCGTTGGAACTTGGCTGCGAGACTTTTTGCTCACGCACTCAAAGAAAACCCGCACGATCCGAAAACTTTTTACCTGCTCGCCCAAGCGGATTTGAAAGCTGGTGATTTGACGACAGCGAGGGCCAGGATCGCGCAAGCGTTAGAGCTCAATCCGACGCAGCCGGCGTTTTTCGCTCTGCGGAATGAGATAGAAAAGAAGATGCAGGTAGTACAGTCACAAGAGTAAGTGTTACTATTGTAGTTAGCAGCAATGGCAAGACAGCGGGCATGATTATGGCACCAGCCTTGCGCGTCCAAGCGCTGCAGTGACCGAAAGGGCAATAGCCTTCTTTGATCAGCAAGACCTGCTCGCGGGTATTTGCGCGCTCAGGTTAGTGCCATCCTTCCAGCACGCCCGGATCCAGCTCTTCAAAGTTTTGCACTTGAGCGCCGGGCGTGAGTGGAACTTCAATCCTGCACCCGCGTTTTGCGTGGGTGCGGAGGAAGCGTCCCACATGAGCTTTCCAGATTTCGTCATACGGGACACCATGCCAGCCGCCATTTGGGTCTTGGTAGGGCGCGCGTAGGCTTGGCAACTGCACCTCCGCATCGGGAACGGGAAGCGCGTCGGCCAGGAAGACCCGGTGACCTGAGCGCAACGCTTGCTCTAGCCGATCCAGGACAGGTTGATGCGCGTTAGCAATGCTCATCTGAGCCAGGACCAAATCATAGCGATGAAAGCGGTGATCATCGATAGGAGGAATCGTCACGAGTTCTCCCTGACCGTGATAGTATCGACAAAAAGAGATCGCGCATTCCCAACGAGGAACGAGAATCACATCGCCCTTCTGGGAGTGTCTCTGAATCTGCGCGGCGATGAGATCGACGTTCGTGTGCCTCGTGGGCAATTCGCTCCACGTTAGCGGCAGCGTGAAGCAAAGCAGCAGTATGGCGACCGCCGGCCGAAGGCAGCGGAGTGCCATTGTAAAACGATTGTGATTTGGGTTAATCGGCCACGCAGCAAAGATGGCGTCCAAGGTGCAGGCCACAAAAGCAGCTAGCGTGACGTAATACCAAGGCTGCGTGTAATAATTGAGCATCTTGAGAAACCCGCTGTATCCCGCCACACCGATCACGAGAGTGACTGCGGCAAAAATGACCGCTGCCGGGAGTCCCTCAGAAGCCTGCTGAGATTGCGAATCGGCCTTAGGCCCTCGCCGTCTTAGCAGCGCACGCGCCCCTAACACGGTGGCAATGCCAAGGCCGACAACAACAAGGGCGACCCATAACCAAACCGCCCCCGGCTCAGGCGATCCCATCACTTCACCAGCGCGTTTCCATAACCACGAAAAAGAGGCGGGATAACTCACCAGAAATGTCCACTCCCGCATTCGGATGATGATCGGCGCGTATGGCAACAACGAAGCGCCCGCGAACGCGCCAATCAGAAGGATAATGCCAGCCGTTCGCCACGCCCTAGCCCGTATAGTTACGGCTACCGCGCCGGTGGCGAGCGCGAGCAGTAGGACCGCATTGTAATACAGGCACTGCACGCTCAGCACCGACAGGATCGCGGCCACTGCGATCCTCCTAGTGGAGGGAGCCGCCGGTCGTTCCACCAGCCGCCAAAAACTCCGGAGCGTCAGCAAAATCAGGAGAATCCCCAAACCGTAGGCGCGATTGGAGTCGCCGTATCGCACGATCATTGGATTCAAGCCGACCAAGGCGAGAGAGAGCAACGGCACCCTGCAGCCGAACGCCCGCGCATTGGCCCACAAAGCCCCAAGTACGCTTAAACCGATAAGCAGACCAAGAGCGCGCAGAGCTTCGTCGTTTCCGGCACCAAAAATTCCTGCCCAAGTACGGAGGAGGGCGAAGTAAAGAATCGGGAACGAGTCGTAATCCAGAAAGTGCCAGACCTCCGCAAAGGTAGGAAGCGTAGCAAGGTTTACGCTATTGGTTTCATCGCGCCATAGTCCGCCAACATGAGTGACAAAGCGGATGTGAAGAGTTATGGCGACGGTAACGATGATTATGCCAACGGCCCACTCAAGGCGGCGCAGCCAACAGCCAACAGAGTTACTCAGGGTCCCCGCGCAGTCGAGCGAGGGATCCGCCGCCCGCAGCTCGGTTTCTATGCCGGCACCGGTCAAAGTAAGAACAGGACCGATGCTCACCGCTTGCATCCGACGACAACCGCTTGGACAAGCAGGTCGCGGAAACCAAAGTAGTAATCAACCAGGTTGAATCCGGCTTCTTCAATGACCGCCTGGGCCTGGTCGCGTGACTGGAGCAGCGAAATCTCGGGTGGATGAAGGCGAAGGCGGGGGGCACTGGTCCGACGGAAGCTGTCGAGCAGGCTGTGGATCATCTTAAGGACGAAGACACTCGTCGCCCGACGATGGGGCCAGAAGATAACCAACTTACCACCTGGCTTCACCGTCCGGCCCATCTCACGGAGGATTTGGACGATCTGGTCGTGGGTGAAGTGTTCCACAACTCCCAGGTTATACGCTCCATCGAAGCCATCGCTAACGACGTCGTCGAGATGAAGTATGTCGGCATGGCGAATGGATTCGGCGCGGGGATTGTTGCGTCGGTAGGATTCGAGCGCGGGCAAGGAGATATCAACGGCGGTGATCCGCATCTCACGCGAAAGCTCCGAGTCTACCTGACCCGACCCGCACCCGGCATGGAGAAGCCGAGCCCCGGGTGAAAAATGCTTGCGGATGAAGTGATTGAGACTGCCCCGGATGGCGAGTCGTCGATAAGCGCTCGCGACAAAAGAATAAATCCGGCGGCTTTTCGCCTGGCCGCGAGTCCAGTAGCTGTCCCACCCTTGGGTATCCTCGAGCGATAATTCAGCGCCGAGAATTGGCGGGATCGGCGATGACAGCAGAAAGCTATCCGGCCGGCGAAGAGTTAGCCAGTAGAGCCTGAGCAAACGGGCAGCGCTGCGCGTTGTCTCACGCAGCGACATTTTGGAATGTCCATAGGTACGGGCCGGAAGCGCAATCGGCACTTCTTCGATAAGGAAACCATTGCGGTGCAAAACGAAGAGGCTTTCAAAAAAGAACGAATACCCGCGCGAACGGACACGGTGAAAAATCTCCTGGGGCAACGAGCGGAGCTGATAAACGCGCAACGCTCCCGTGGCGTCCAGCGGCAGGCGAAGCAACTTAGTAGTCAACAGGTGGCCAAGGTACGTCAATGAGCGTCGCATCAGGTTCCAACCCGGCAGGCTGTTCTGCGCGATGTAGCGCGAGCCGATAGTAATGACCCCGCCGTTCGTCTGGGCTGCTTCCAGGAGACGCTTCACGTCCGCAGGCTGATGGGTGAAGTCGCAATCCATGGTCACCAATGTTTCATACCCATGCTTATATGCGTAGCGAATGCCGTCCCGATGCGCACTGCCGATACCGAGCTTGCCGGAGCGGTGCATGGCTTGGACGTGCGAAAATTCTTGAGCTAGCCGATCAACGATAGGACCCGTCCCATCAGGTGACCCGTCGTCACAAAAAACGATGTCGGCGCCGAGTCCAAGCTCGCTTAATTCGCGACACAGACGCTCGGCGTTTTCTGACTCGTTGTAAGTGGGAATGAAGATGAGCAGTTTTGACGGCTTCATGTTTCCCTTCGTATCGTGAACGAGACTCGCAACCATTTCGGTAAAATTCATCGTCGATGACCACCCAGTCGCGGCGCGAAGTTTACCGGCATCGCCACAAAGGGCTTGGGAATGTCTTTTCAGCAGGTGCTCGTCTGTCTTGACGTGTTGACTCCAATCCAGCCCAGCCGCTGCGAAGGCCGCTTGAGCGAACTCTCGCACGGTGTGCAGCTCGCCTGATGCCACGACAAAGTCACCTGGCTCGGGTAACTGAAGGATGCGGAACATCGCGTCCACATAGTCGGGCGCGTAGCCCCAATCCGCGCGCGCGTCGAGATTACCGAGGACGAGCTTGAACGCGGGCTCATGCAGCGCCTGCAAGACTCCCTGCACAACTTTCTGGGAGAGGAACGATGCTTTCCGCACCGACGACTCATGATTAAACAAAATGCCGGTCGCTGCAAAGACGCCCATATCCCGGAAAAGACGGCAACATGCGATACCCGCAGCCTTCGAGATGCCGTAAGCGGAAATTGGCTCGAATGGGGTCTGTTCGTTCTGCAACGGCGCGACGGCTTCGCCGAAAACGTGCGAAGAGGCCGCGTAAAAGAGGCGTGTCCGTGGCGAAAGGACCTTGATGGCTTGAAGGACGTTCCGCAGCCCGTCGACATGCACTGCAAAACTGCGCTGTAACAGGTCCGCTGAGCCAAGTTCGATAGAGTCTTCGGTCGAATGATGAAACGCAGCCAGATAATAGATCTCATCGGGCTGCAGGTTCCGAATTTCGTTAGCGACGGAGAGAGAGTTAAGGAGATCGATCTGGGCGCACTCGCAATCCAAAGGCGGCACCGGTTTCGTCCGCGTCCAACCGAGTACGGCGTCTTCGCGATTAAGGAGTTGCGAGGTCAGCAGACGACCGTCCTGTCCGCCCGCGCCGATGATGAGCGCGCTTCGCACGACGAGCTATCCTCCTACGATTTCGATCGTAGGAAGAGGGAAAATCAACTTTCCTCCCCTACTCAAAAAAGCCTGTTCGCGCTCGATGATATTCGAGCGGAAATGCCAGGGTAGCACAAAGAGGTAATCGGGTTTCATCGCGTGCGCTTCGGCTTCAGAAATGATCGGGATGCTGGTGCCGGGAGTGAAGCAGCCGAACTTATCCTTGTTCACTTCCGCGATCGCCGGCAGCAGGTCGCGCGAAATTCCGCAATGCTGCAAAAGGACATTCCCTTTGGTGGAGGCGCCGTACCCTACGACGGTGCGTTTCTCCGCCTTCAAGGCGTGCAATAATCGAAGGAGCTCTTTCTTGTGAGCCTCGACTGCGTTCTCGAAGTCGCGTTGTTGCCTTACACTTCTTAATCCTTGCATCTCTTCTTCGAGCAGCAGTCGTTCAATTTGGGTTGAATTCTCGGCATGAGAGGAGGATCGCCGGGCCACTGTGACTGCGAAGCTGCCACCGTTAACTTCATTGAATGCCACGTCCACAATCTTGAGATCGCAACGGTCAGCCATCCATTTGATCTGGTGCAGCGAGTAATACTCGAGGTGTTCATGACAAATGGTGTCATAGCCCATCGTCCGTACCATCGACGGCATGTAGCTCATCTCGAAATGCCAGACTCCCTCTTCGTCCAGAATGGAAGCGACATCTTTCATGAAGCTTAATGGATCCTCGAGATCATAGAACATCGAAATCGAAGTGACGATGCGGGCCTTGCGCGACCCAAAGTTTTCCCGAAACAGACCAGCGGAGAAGAAGTCCGGGAGCAATGCTACGTGCG
>JACDGM010000034.1 GCA_013815325.1 Chthoniobacterales bacterium | reverse complement strand
ATGACGGATGTCGGGGTGCGGGCCGGATTTCCTCACAATCGGCAGAATGGTGGACAGAACATCACGCCCCGATGCCCGGGAGATTTATCTCGACAGGCAGGGAGCAGCCGCCCCAATCTCAAATCGTAGAATAGATCTGGACCGGACGCGGACGTTATCCTGGGGATTTCCGCCCTCTTCAGACCTGTAGTCGCAGGTCAAACCACGCCAGGTGAAAGAAACGTCCTTATGTATGAACAAATTCAGATCAATAAACTAAAACCGTCAGGCAGTTCAATTGACTGGTCGCCCTCGCTGCGCATTTGCGTCCCCGCGGCGCTTGCGCTCGCCCTTGCATGGATTGCGCTGTCGCCCACAGCACGAGCAGTAACGCCAGCACCGGACGGAGGATACCCCAATGCAAACACTGCTGAGGGTGAGGACGCGCTTTTCAGTCTTACAACTGGCATTCAAAACACGGCAGTGGGTTGTGAGGCGCTGTATACCGACACAGCCGGTAATAATAACACGGCCATCGGTTCAGGCGCATTGTTTGGCAACATTGCCGACGCCAACACAGCCGTGGGCGCATTGGCGCTTGTTTCCAACTATACCGGCTTCGGGAACGTGGCCAGTGGCGAGGAGGCTCTCTTCAATAACGCGACTGGCGACTTCAACACTGCCAGTGGCTTTGAAACCCTCTATTTCAATGAAACGGGCAGCTACAACACGGCAATCGGTGCGCTTGCTTTGGGCAACGGCTCAACTTCCTCACCCGGCAATTTCAACACAGCCAGCGGCGTAGGCGCGCTCTCCGACAACGCCGGCGATTACAACACCGCCAGCGGCCAGGGTTCGCTCGCTCGCAACCTGACCGGACATAACAACACAGCGGACGGTCAGAATGCACTGGACAACAACACAACCGGCTCAGGTAACATCGCGCTAGGCTCCAATGCCGGAAACAAACTGACCACTGGCAGCAACAACATCGATATTGGCGCCGCGGGTGCTGCGGGCGAGTCCGATACAATACGAATTGGCAGGAGAGGCACGCAGAAGACGACTTATCTGCAGGGTATCTATGGCATCACCGTCGCCGGCGGTGTGGAGGTGAGAGTCGATTCTAGCGGTCACCTTGGCACGCTTACTTCCTCGTCGCGTTTCAAAGAAGCAATTAAGCCAATGGATAAAGCAAGCGAAGGGATTCTCTCGCTCCAGCCAGTGACCTTTCGCTATAAGCACGAGCTTGATCCACAAGCCATCCCGCAGTTCGGCCTAGTCGCCGAGCAAGTGGCAAAGGTAAATCCTGATCTTGTAGCTCGTGACGATCAAGGTAAGCCATACACGGTTCGCTACGAAGCAGTGAACGCAATGCTGCTCAATGAGTTCCTCAAAGAGCACCGCAAGGTCGAAGAGCAAGAGCACAAGCTCGCCTTGCAAGATAGCAAGTCGCAGGAGCAAAACGCGGCAATCATCGAACTCAAGTCCGCGCTAGCGCAGCAACAGAAGCAGATCGGCCTTCTGACTTCACAAATCCAGAAGGTGAGCGAGCGGCTGGCTGTAGATAAACCGGCACCGCGAATCGTATCGAACAAAGAGTAAAGGGACCGCTGTCCAAGCGGTAACGAGTTCTTTGCGCTAATCGCGCAGAATCACGCAGTACCTGTCCGAATTTGTCCGAAATTCTCGGCCTCATGTAAACCGCAGCGGAAAACGCCGAAATCTACCTGCGTTTTAGAGCGGCACCTAGAAGGCGCTCCCACTCGCCCAAGCTGCTGCGAAACCCAAACTCGCAGGCTTTTCGCAAGTTTTATGGCTTGGACAGCGCCTCGGCTGTTTTCGGCAACCTGACTTTCAGACGCCTTTCTTGAGCCTTGATGCTGATAGCGCCTCGCATAAGGCTCACTTCCAGTTCCTTTCTCCTCCAAACCCTGCAGCTCAGCCGTGACGTGAATCAGGAAAACGAGCGACAACGCGGTCGAAGAAGAAATCAGAAAAAATTGTTGACACGCGTCTGCGTTGAGCCGCTTCATGGGACTCAACCCCCGCGCCCCACTAGATATTCCGGCCCGCAAACCATGCCGGCTTCTATCGAGAAAGGCTCGGACTACCCGAGATTGTCACGATGAAAAAACTCCTGGCTGCAATAAACTCAAGAACTTCGCTGCGCCGAGCGGCTTGGCGGCCGGCGTTTTCTCTTGTCCTTACGCTGACCTGGTTTGTGTTTTCGCCGTCGGCTTTAACCGCCGCCGCTGAGGCGGTTAATAGCCCACAGCTTTTCGTGGTGACGACCCTTTCAGATTCCGTCGCTGTGATCGATTCCGCCACCAACCAGGTCACGACCCAAATTCCCGTTGGCGTGCGTCCGGTTCGGCTCGCCATGACTCCAAATGGGCTGAAGGCGTATGTTTCCAATAATAAGTCCAACACGGTCTCAGTCATCGACACGGTAAATCGTGTTGTAACGGCCACAATTCCGACCGCACATGATGCTCCACAGGAGATCACTGCTACGCCGGATGGCGGACGGGTGTTCGTGGTGCACCAAGGAGCGGGAGATGTCGCCGTGATCGATACGGCGACAGATACCCTTATCCGCAACATCACCATCGACGGAACGGGAGCCAAAGATACCCTTGCGACTCCCGATGGTCGCTTCATTTACGTGGCGAATTTCTCTACTGATGAGGTTTGCGTGATCGACACATCCACCTATCTGGTGAAGAATATCGTGGCCCTTCCCGGACCTCGCCGGCTTGCCATAACCCCTGGCGCTGATCGCATTTTCGCCACCGACTATCTCAGCGACTCAGTTTCGGCGATCGACGCTGCCACGCAAGCTCTGATCAAGAACATCCCCGTCGGAAGTGCTCCTAGAGGCATCGCTATGAGGCCGGACGGTCGTGAGATTTATGTGACGAACGTGAACGGCGGGACCGTCTCGGTCATTGATAACACGACGCTGACTGTGATTGCGACTATTCCTGTTGGCAGCAAGCCTTGGCATGTAGCCATCACGCCAGACGGCGCCTGGGCCTACGTCTCGAACTCCCAATCACGTTCAGTATCGATTATCGACACCGGCACTCGTACCGTGGTGAAAACGCTCACGGTCGGAGCAAGCCCTTTTTTCTCCGTCATCGACCCGAGCGCAAGTAAACTCTACGTTTCCAACGCTGAAGACACCACTGTCTCAGTCATCGATCTATCCAGTCAGACCGTCGTGCAAACCATTCCAGGCGTGGGGTCGCAGCCTTTCGATCTGTTGTTCGACGGTCCGCAGTCTCTACCGCCTACTCCAACTCCAAGTCCAACTCCTACCGAGACACCTACTCCCACCCCAAGTCCAACCGAAACGCCTACCCCCACACCATCTCCCACTGAGACACCTACTCCCACTCCGACCCCCACCGAGACTCCCACCCCGAGTCCAACCGAAACGCCTGCCCCTACACCATCTCCCACTGAGACACCTACACCATCTCCCACTGAGACACCTACACCATCCCCTACTGAGACACCTACACCATCGCCGACTCCGACGGCGACACCTACGCCGACACCGTTGCCGCCTTCAATTACAACCCAGCCTGCCAGTAAGTCGGTCGCGGCCGGACAGACGGCCAAATTTAGCGTGGCGGCTACGGGCACTGCCCCGCTAAGCTATCAATGGCGGAAGAACGGCGTAAACATCGCCGGAGCCACCAATTCCTCCTATACCACTCCGCCCACGACAACGGCCGATAACGGCGGTCTGTTTCGGTCGTAGTGACTAACAGCGCCGGAAACGTCACGAGCAATAACGCGACCCTCACGGTGAAGACCCCCCCCTCTATCACGACTCAACCTGCCAACAAAACGGTTACCGTCGGACAGACAGCCAAGTTCACTGTGGCGGCTACCGGGGCACGCCCTTCAAATTCCAGTGGAAGAAGAATGGCGTGAACATTACCGGCGCGACCAAGGCCTCATACACCACTCCACCCGCCACGCTGGCCGATAGTGGCAGTCTCTTCGCGGTCATCGTGAGTAATAGCGTCGGGAGCGTTACCAGCAATAATGCGACGCTCACAGTTCAGTAGGGTTGAAACGTAACTACCAAAATCCGAGTCGTATCGTTTCCGCCATTTCTCCTGTGTTCCTAGCGAAGCCGTCACCACGATTGTTGCTCGCATGGACAAGGACATCGCGGTACCGGTCCTCAGCCCGATTCTGACGCGCAAGAAGTCTCTAGCCGAAGAAATCGCCGCGCTTGATGTGATGCTGTTTCAGTGCCCTGTGCTGCCCCGAAAAGAGGGCGACAACCGCACAGCAATTCCACTATGAAGGCTTCGACATCATCGCTACAGAAGACGATCGAGCCAGACTATACGATTCCCGAACCGCAGACAGCTTCGCCGCCCCGCGGTCCCTCACGCCGACTGATTGCTCATCGCTTTGCCACTGCGCCTAACAATCGTTCCCACTCGCCCAAGCTGCCGGGAAACCCAAGCTCGCAGGCTTTTTCGTAGCTAATCCGAGCGAGCATTTCGTGCCGCCTGCCGCCTTTCGTATCTTGAGCGGACCGATAGCGCCGACGTGAGACGAAAATATGCACCGCAAGCGGGTCATGCTCGCTCCTCATTTCCGCCACAGCTGAGTTCACCTCGCAAATCGCCCGTCGAGTGTTTTCAGAGCGTTTTGGAGGCGGCTCGCGCTCATATGTGCGAGAGAACATAGGAGCCGGCGTGAGGTCAAGCCCGCTTGAACCCGTCGGACGGCGCAGTGCGTTGGCAGTGCTAGGAGTGTCGGATAAAAGCTCAGCACACTGTAATTACAACAGCTTTCGGCGCTCTTCGCCAATGCTGGATCACTGCCCCCGAACGCTAAATCGTACCATGGCGTTAGGCAGCCGCTGGCAGGCCCAGCCTTCCCATTCCGCAATCTGTTCGATCCCCGTCGTTGTCTTTTGTTCGGACGCCCCGTCTGAGCACAACACGGCTAATTCCTCGGAACCGGCGACAAAAAACCCGTCTAGGCGGACCGCCGTGCGAATCCGGTCAACTTGCGTGGAAACATTCATATCAAAATAATCGCGCATAGTTTCGATTCGAGCAGATGACGCGCCGTGAGAGCAGTTGAATTTTCCATATCATTAATCGGCACCATTACCCACCATCGATCGGACAATGGCCAGCATCTCTTCCATTTTGGGTTCTCGGTCGATGAAGTCGCCGACGAAGATCGCTTGGTGGCAACAAACACAAATACCAGTCGCGCTCCCTACTTCCGAAACGCCCAACGCATCTCATTATGATCTACGACATTCACGGACACGCAGAGGCTTCTGAACAGCCAAACACAACAGGGATTCGATAAGAATCCTTTTCACCTGCCTAAGGTAGCCGAGCAGGCGTTTTGTTTGCCTCCACTTTTTCAGTAAACGTTCAATGGGTTCTTGCGGCGATCCGTAGCCGGCGGATAAATCCCCAATCCGGCGGAGCGGGCTTATGCCAGCTATTTGTCAAAACTGAATTCCTCCTGGTGCAGACGGGGTCGGCTTTCTGCGGCAAGCCGCAGCCGAAGCGTTCGTAGCATGGCGAGGCCGCGCGGGACACGCAGCGTTTGGGAGCGTCTGATCACCGGAGATGAAATGAAGCGCTTGGCTAAACGACGATTTTTTGTCATCAGAGTAATCTACGCCCCTCGGTCGGACATTCGCTGTCCGACAGAATGAAAATATCTCTTGTCAGGCTGTTTTTCTCTCGCTATCCGGATGAAATGAAACGGCCTCTCAGTGTTCGCCCACAAAGCGCCGGGACGTTTTCGCGTCCGCCACTGGCCCGCATGATGCGGCTGCACGCTCAGCTGCAGGCTCGGGCGTTCCCGAACTGCCGCAAGCTGGCGGCTGAGCTGGAGGTTTCCGGCAAGACGATTCAACGCGACATCGATTTCATGCGCGACCGGTTGGGCTTGCCGATTGAGTATGACCAACTGCACTTCGGCTTCGCCTATACCGAACCGGTCACTAGCTTTCCTAACATCGAGGTATCGGAAGGAGAAATCGTCGCGCTCTTCGTGGCGCAGAAAGCTCTGCAACAGTACAAGGGCACGCCTTTCGAGGCGCCACTTCGAGCTGCCTTCCGGAAGATCGGCGACGGGCTCAAGGAGAAGATCACCTTTCCCTGGAGCGAACTCGATTCGTCGATTTCATTCCGCAGCACCGGACGAAGCATCTCCGACATCGAGGTATTCGAATCAATCAGCCGCGCTGTCCTGCGCTCCGAAGAGGTGGAGTTTCGTTACCGAAAGTTGAAAAGCTCAGGCTTCGAGCGCCGACGCGTGCGGCCATATCATCTCGGGTGCGTGGAGAACTAATGGTATCTCTTTGCTTTCGATCTCGACCGAAAGCAGCTCCGGACTTTCGCGCTCCCACGCATTCGTGACCTGCGGAAGACCGGAGTCCGATTCAAACGTCCGGCCGATTTCTCCATCTCAAAGTTCCTGGATTCGAGCTTTGGCGTGTTCCAAGGCGAGGGAAGGATCCTGGTCCGAATCCATTTCGATTCGTTTGCAGCACAATTGGTCCGGGAACGGATCTGGCACCAATCGCATGGGCTTGCATTGGTTTCTCGGACAGTGAAGGAGGGACCAATTCTTATTGTTTAGGTTAGTTGGGATTCAAAAGCGATGGGACTGCGGTAAGCAAGACTGGAGTGTAGTCGGGTGCGGTTGTAGGGGTTTCGATGTAGTGGAAGATGGCGGTGCGAGCTCCGGCATAGGTAGCGAAGCGCCGGTGGTAGACGACTTCATATTTGAGGGTGCTCCAGAACGATTCGATGAAGGCGTTGTCGTAGCAGTTGCCTTTGCGGCTCATGGAAGCCACCAGGCCGTGCTGGGCGAGGACCTGCCGGTAAGCGGCACTGGCAAACTGCATCCCGCCGTCGGAATGAAGGATGAGCGCGCCTTGCGGCCGGCGTTGGAGCAGCGCCATGCGCAGGGCGGCGATGACGAGCTGAGCGTCCAGGATTTGGTGCATAGCCCAGCCGATCACCCGCCGGGTGTAGATGTCCAGGACGGCGACAAGGTAGCCAGCCTTGGCCAGTAAGGACGCAGGTGGCATCGGTCACCCAGACCTGGTCAGGACGGCGCACGATGAGGTTGCGCAGGCGGTTGGGAGCGATCGGGCCGCCGTGCCGGCTGTCGGTGGTGCGGGGCCGGTATTGGAGCGTTGTTCGTTAGGCAACGGAGCGATCTGGAAAAGCGACTGCGTGAATTGCGCACGAAATTAGACGACGCGGGAATTCTTTGGATTTCCTGGCCGAAAAAGGCGTCAAAGGTTCCGACTGACATCACCGAAGATACAATCCGCGAAGTCGCGTTGCCGCTCGGTTTTGTGGACGTGAAGGTTTGCGCGGTGGATGAAACGTGGTCGTGTTTGAAACTAATGATTCGACGCGAAAACAGAAAACCAAAATGAAGACACGCTTTTTTGATCACATCGATCTGCGAGTGAAAGACCGAAAACGGGCGGAAAGTTTTTACCTGCACGTACTGCCCGCGCTCGGTTTCACGAACCGCAGAAGCGAACAGGAATGGGAAACCTATTACGCCGAAGGCGAAGGCAAGCCGCCATTTCTCAGCTTCGAGGAAGATCCTAACCACCAGCCGAATGGAACACGCATTTCCTTTTGGGCCGACACGCACGAGGAAGTTGATCGCGTGGCAGAAGTCGTCAGGCAAGCGGGCGGGAAAGTGTTGGAAGGTCCGGAACTTTGCCGCGATTACACGCCGGACTATTACGCCTTCTTTTTCGAGGACCCCGACGGCAACAAGCTGGAGATTTGCTGCCGCACTATCCCGAAATAAACCGCGAGCGCGTCGGGTGTAAGGCTTACCCTGGTCCTAACGCGCCACACTAAGTCGGGATTCACCTTCTCCACCTGCTCAGCCACCGGGCTGGATTGCAGGATGCCCTCCGGATCAAGCTCGTGTTTAAACCGGAAAGTCACCGCCTTAAGTGAGAAAATCGCTTCGCTGGCGTTATCCGTCGGTTTGATTGCCTCCTTGTAGCGCGCCGAGGAAGTAGTCGGCCGAGGTGACCATTAGTTCGACAATCACTCCCACTTCTCTCGCCTAATGGCTGTGAAGATGGCGCCCGTCACCGCACGCCGTGGGCAGGGATTTTAGAAGGCCGAAATGATTCACGAATCGCTACAAGACAGACATCGGAATGTCACGAAACGCGCGCAACGTGCAGCGATGAACACAACCCCGACACTCCGCTGGCAGGCCTCTTCCGCACAACCATCGAAATTCCCGCAGGCGCGGCCAATGCAGAACGATTCGTCGTTAGGCGATTGGCGCCCGGGTGCGCGGCGGCAACAAAAACAACTTGCTGCTTTCACTCGCGCGCAAAAGGAGAAATTGCTCCACCTGCGAACGGTGTTGATGAACTCGATCAGTGAGGTCGCACGTGACAGTCGAGCGGATACCGGCAGCCATTCCGCCATCGGCACGCACAATGGCGACGCCGGGAGTGATGCCTGAGACCGTGATTTTGCTCTTTCTCTTCTCTCCCAGGAGAAGAACTCAATGATTGAGATCGATGCCGCGCTGGAGCGGATTGAGTCGGGAACCTATGGCATCTGCGAGATGTCGGGCGACCCCATTCCAATCCCCCGCCTCAGAGCGATCCCATTCGCGCGTCTTACCGTCGAATGCCAGTCGAAGGTGGAAAAACAAAGCAAAAAGCCTCCGAGCCCACTGCCGATCCCTTCCCTCTTTTTTACTGAAGAGGAAGAAGAGACCGAAGAAGAGAAAGAGAGCTAGAAAGCTTGGTCGCGTCCGCGCGATCGACAGCGAGTTAGGATGAAGGCGCCGATGCGCGGCGAGATTTCACCTAATTCTCACACGATAGCCACTTGGCTGACACACAAGCGTGTCAGGCTCCAGAGTATTCAAACACAATTTCACTTAACTAACACCACCATGAAAAAATCTTTCCTCGCTGGCCCTTCCAAATGGAGCGCTCTTTCTGTCGCGGCGGCACTGTTAGCCGGCTCGCTCTTTTCTGCTCAGGCCACCATCGATCCCATGACGGTGAGCGCGGGCGATGTAAGGCAGACCTCCGCGGTACTCTGGGCCCATAGCGCGGTGCCGGGCCGGGTATGCCTCGAATATTCGACAGATCTCATCTTCGGCACCGGCGTCCAATCAATCACGCTAAAGGAGAGGGACGCACTCGTGCCGGTGAAAGCCCCACTTAGCGGGCTGACTCCGGCTACGACCTATTATTACCGGGCGACGGGTCCGGAGGCGACAGCGAGCGGGAAATTCTCGACCGCGCCGGAGCTGGGGACTCTTGCCGGGTTGCATTTCGGGGTGTCGGGTGACGAACGCGGCGAGCTGGCGCCTTATCCCTCCGTCCGGAATGCGGCGGGAAGCAATCTCGATTTCTTCCTCCAGTTTGGCGACAATATTTATGCGGACTTCCCCTCGCCAGATGTGCCCCTGGCACAGTGCCGGACGCTGGCGGATTTCCGGCTCAAAACGAACGAGGTTTATTCGACCCGCTTCGGACTGAATACGCTGGCGGACTTGCGCAGCTCGACCGCCATCCTGGCGACAATCGACGACCATGAAGTGACGGATAACTTCGCAGGCGCGGCGCGGCGCACGAGCGATCCGCGCTTCATCGACGATACCGGGCTTTTGATCAGCGACACGGAGACTTTTCATCATGGTTTGCGCGCCTTCCACGAGTACCACCCAGTGGAGAATGTGCGCTATGGTGACACGGGCAACTACACGACCGCTCATGGATCAAAAATTATCGATTCAACACTTATGGCAGCGATGCGGCGACCTTTCTCCTCGACGCACGCTCCTTCCGCAGCCAGGAGCTTCCGCCGGTGACCGATCCGAATGACCCAGAGCAGGTCGCGGCTTTTCTCATTGGGGCATTCACGCCAGGCCGGACCCTGCTGGGCGCGAGACAACTCGCCGACTTGAAGCGCGACTTAGTGCGTGCGCAGGGAGCGGGCATCCTCTGGAAGTTTATTTTCTGCCCGGAGCCGGTGCAGAATTTTGGCCCGCTGGGAGGTGAAGATCGTTACGAGGGCTATGCAGCCGAACGGACCGATCTGCTCAAGTTTATCGCCGACCACGGGATTTCCAATGTGGTCTTTGTCACGGCAGATTTCCACGGCACATTAGTCAACCGGCTCTCCTACCAGCTGGGGCCGTTCGAGGCGCAGATCCAGACCAACTCGATCGAAATCGTGACCGGACCAGTCGCCTTCGACAAGCCCTTTGGGCCGACGATCGTAGATTTGGCGGCGGCTTTTGGGCTCATTAGCCCCGACCAGCAAGCCTACTATTACTCTTTGCCTAACGGAGTGGAGAAGGAAGGTTTCGTCCTTGCCGTTGTGAACCCCGGGCTGGCTTCGCTGGGTTATAACCAACTGAGCCTCTTTGACAATCCGCTGCCGAACGTGGAGTTAGTCCCCGGGCAAATCTATGAGTCGACCAACACCTATGGCTGGACGGAGTTCACGATCGATCCAGCGAGCCACCAACTGGACGTTAAGACCTGGGGTATCCTTCCCTACTCGCAAGCCGCGCTGGAAGCTAACCCGGATGAGGTCACGAGCCGCATGCCAGAGGTGGTAGGTGAGTTTACCATCACCCCGCTGCCCTGAAAGGTGTTCGGCGGAGGCCTCCAGCTACGGCACAGACTGCTCCAGCCATAGCTAAGCAGGGCGTCTTTCTTCCGCAGCACCGAGCGGTAATGAATTTGCTCATCAGGACGGAAACGTGGATGCGCTAGGCGGTCCGTTGACGTTAACCCGATTCTGCTTGCGGCTACTATGGTAGCCCAAGGCAGACAGCGAAGCTTCACGGCCTGCTGGTGATGTTACTCCTCGCGCAGGTTGTTAGATCAAGCAGTTGAAATAAGCGACCGCACGTCGCTTCGTTGACATTCCGGCGCACAGTCAAATTGCCGTTCGCATCGGCAGTGCGGGTCGTAAGAGTCCGTGCTCTTGCGATAACCAGGGTTGTACCGGCGCAGGCGCCATTGGTAACGGTCGTGCTTCCTGCATTTTTGCCGCTCCAGATCTACACCGAGCCGCCGGGAGTGAGGCCCGTAGCGGTGATCGTGATCAGCCCGCGACAAGATCCCGTGAAACTGAGTGCTGAAGACCCGACCGATGGCGGCATCGCGCCCGACGTTCCTCGCTCTTCCGCTGAAGACCGATGGCACCCCGGTCGAGCCCGGCGAGCGTAATGTCGTCGGCGTGGAATACATGACTCCCGCCATTACCTCTGCCAACTTACAAGACCAGTTCGGCTTGGACAGTGCGGGCGAAGCTAGACTGGAAGCGCTCGCCCTGACGTTCAACCCGCACTTCGCCTTTTTTTAGAGCAGCACCTATGTTTATGCCACCGTGCAATTCACGCCTGATCTTTGCGAGTACACGATGTATGTCGTGGACAAAACCATCAACAGCGCCGACGCCCCTAGCAGTATCATCAAGCGCTTCCAGACGCCGGTTAATTCGGATGCCATCAACGATGTTACCCGACCATCGTAAACATCAGCTTGCCGGTGTTATTTAGGTCACAAGGGCGCCGGGAGCAATTCTCGCCGTCTCACCGCCGGGGGTCGGCGTGGACGCAGATCATGTCGCGTTCAATTACATCGCTCACACGGTCGAAGAGATCGCTAAGGAGCAGGGCGGCTTGACCCCCAATGTGTGCTGCACGAAATCGATTCGCTCATTCATGTGCCTGCGCCGGGCGGCAATCACATAGCGTGCCGGTGGGTGAGACACTCTTCTCATCGGAATCATCAAGGGCTGACAACGGTCATAAGAGCTAGCTTTCCCCTGAGAAGGGAGAGCAATTTCATTTGGAGTGGCCGCCTTAGCCTCTACTCCCCGCTCAGCCCGGGGAGACGTTGGACGGCCTCTTTCCGCACGGCCTTCAGGCTTTGGGGATCGAGCCCCAGACTGGCCAGGATGGTGGGGGCGATCTGCATCGTCTGGACGGGCGTCTTGATCGTCCGCGGATCGAGCCCCGGATTCGAGAGGACAAGGACCACGTTGGTGTCATCAAAGTCGAAGCCGCCGTGTTCCGCGATCTTCTTCGTGGAGTCAGTGTAAATCACTCCTGCGACTGGTTGCACGATGATGTCCGGCGTACGCGAGTCACTCAGCGGATTCGGAAACTGTAGTCGAAGGCTTAGGCCTGCGAAGATCGTGTCGATATGAGCGGCGGCCAGGTTCGCTTCGAGTAAGGCGACAGCGGCGTCTGTCTGGCTCTGATCCGTGAGCCAAAGGAGCGCGATGTCATCCTGGGTCGCCTGGGCGATAAGGGAGGGACCAACGATGTCAGGGATCGTGCTTTCACCAGCAAGCACCAGTTTCCTCGGATCGATCGGTGATTGACCATGCTTGGCCGTGACGATGATCAACGTGGATTCCAAGAGGCCATGGGCACGAAGGGCGGCTACCATTTGCCCGATGGAAGCGTCTGTATGAGCGATGGCCTCGGCCAGCGCGGGCTGGGGAACGCCCTGGCCATCAATGTAACCGCCAGTCACCATATCGGGAGGCGGAGTCGAGCCGTCGCGGAGGACGTTCGTCTTTAACTTCTGCCCGACACTTACCGCCTGAAAGTTCATCCCGAAGAGAGCTGGCACACCTACCCGGTTGGTGCCGGTGTGATCGTAGCCAGCGATTTCGTTCAGGATCGCGGTGACCTTTGTGTCATCGTAATCTTCGGTCGCCTGCACACTGGAAGTTGTGCCGACGTCGGGATAAGCGGGGTTTGGGGCCGCGATCTCCGGATCAAACAAGTCGTCCACGCCCTGGCCGGAAGGACCTTGGACGAGCTCATAGGCCAGGTGCTTGTCGCTCCAAGCCGTGCGGAGATGAGCGCGATGAGCTACTTCGAAGATGGTGTCCGCCTTGAGGAATTGGTGGGGATAGACAGGAGCACCGGTCACAGGATCGCGCGGGAGCGCGTCGGGGTTGATCCCGCCGCCGCCGTCGCGCGCGTCCGGGTTGATATCGATCGACTCGTCGTAGAGAACATTTGTCCCCGGGGTGGAACCTCCTCCAAAAGTAATCGGCGGGAGCAAAGCGCGGTCGTAACTGTTATCATACCAGACACCGGTCGAGATCGGTGACCCACCGGTCACGATCGCGAGCAAGCCGGGAAAAGAGTCCGAAGGCCGCATAGCGAAAGCGTGCGTGTAGGTGACGCCTTGACGCGATAGCTGTCCCAGCGCGGAAGCAGGGTTCGTCTTTACGAGATTGGCGAAATCGAGCGCGTGCATGCCATCGACGCTGAGGAGCAAGACATGCTGCACCCGTGGCTCATGGTCTCCTATGGCAGGGTTTCTATTATCGAGATCGTCTGCTGATGCGAGGGCTAGAGAGGAGGCGAGAGCCGTTACCGCGATAGCTACTAATGTGATCGGATTTTTCATAATGAGGAATGTGTGGATCGACGTTGAGTGAAGAAGCACTGCATACACTCAAGTGCTGCAGTTAGCTTTCTAAAGCTGAGCCGCTCAGGCGCGGCATGCAACGGCTGAAATGTTAAGTTCTCGTGTCGTTAATGTGACATCGAGGTTTCAGCCGAATCTGGCCCGTGCGTTCGGTTGCCCAGGACGACGCAACCGCATCGCCCGCCTCATGCGTGCCGAACGCCTCTTTGCCCGGCAGCGCTCCAAGTATCGCCACGCCACGACCCACAGTCTTCATGGCGGACCGATCGCGCCGAATCGTCTCCAAAGATTCACGGTCCAACGTCCCAACCAAGTCTGGGTGACCGATGCGACGGGCATCCTCACTGGTCAGGGCTGGTTATATCTAGTTGCGGTCCTAGACATCTGCAGCCGGCGCGTCGTCGGCTGGGCCATGAGTCCTATGCTCGATGCCCCGCTCACGATCGCCGCTCTGCGCATGGCGTTGCGTCAACGTCGGCCGGTTGGCAGCCTCATCGTCCACTCCGATCGAGGCAGTCAGTTCGCCAGCACGGCCTACCGCCAGGTGCTGGCCCAGCATGGTCTGCTCGCTTCCATGAGCCGTCAGGGTAACTGCTACGATAATGCCTTCATCGAATCCTTCTGGAGCAGCCTCAAATACGAATTGGTCTATCATCACCGCTTCGCCACCCGCGCCGTGGCCCGCACCGCCATCTTCGATTACATCGAGACCTTCCATAACCGCATCCGGTTGCACTCCAGCCTTACCTATCGCAGCCCAATCAACTTTGAATCGAAACTGAACTAAATTACCCCTTCCTCACTGTCCGACGAAACAATGCAAGCCCACTGTGAGTCCGTTGATCTTCTTAATCCGCATCATTGCTCCGCAATTGCGGCAGTGGCGGCATTACGAATCGTCACCACAGTTCAGTCGGTGAGCAGGGTGCAGTTGACCTCTGGTAGCTCAAGCAGATTGAGTTGCAGCGGAAGCGGTAATGTTCGTTCAATCTCGCTCGTCAGGTTAGAAAGGAACATCGCCCCATTGCGGCGCTCTATCGGGCGGCACGACGCGCATGTGTTCATTCGAACAATCGTGAACTTGCTGTCAAAGAATCCTATCCGGGGACTCGGGGGGGCCCTAAGTTCGCGTCTGAAGGCTGGACTTGAGAGTGCCGAAGAAGGGGCCTCTCGAAGCGAACACTTCAAGGGCCGCGCTGGCAAACAAGAAGCCGGACGCTTTGAGAATCGTCACCGCACTGTGACCATGCCGATACGAAATTGGAGGAAGTGTCGGCTTTGAACTAATAGAATCTCGGTTCATTGAGGTAAAAAAGGGAGCCCAAACACACCAGCGAATAAGAGCGGACTTTACCGGACGTGTTATGACTTTTGACCAATTATGTTATGACCAAGCGTCGTGTGGACACCCATTTTCATAGGTAAATAGCGGGCAAAGGGAATCGAACCCTCATAGCCAGCTTGGAAGGCTGGAGCTTTACCATTAAGCTATGCCCGCGCCCGTCCAAGTTGGCCCGCCGGGGGAAACTTGCCAAGCTTTATCGCTCGGTCTCGCTCGGGTTTCCTGCGACGCTAAATCCGAAAACCAGGAGACAGGAACGTTAGAGCGAGACTTCAAGTTAGGATTATCTCTCCAATTTCCCGGCTTCTTGAAGCTCAAATTAAATCAAATCCTCAACGCGATCACCGCGCCGCGATGCTGACCTGCGCGCTTGCCAGGAGCGCCCGCCGCGCGTAACAACGGCGGATGCAATCAATGCGCCTTGTCCTTGTCGCTTCTGTCGTCTGTTGCGCCGCCGCGCGCGCCGATCTCACCATTGTGCAGAAAATCGATGGCACGGAAGGAACGAAGAGGGTCGTCCTTAAGGTAAAAGGCGATAAAGCGCGAGTCGAAGTGAACCCGCAAATCACAACCGTCCTCGATGCCAAAACCGGCGAACTGACGACGCTCTTAAACGATCAGAAAACGGTCATGCACATTTCTGGAGACAAGGCCAAAGCGATGGCGGAGATGGTGAAATCGGTGGTCCAGGACGGGGCGCCGGAGAAGGCCGTTCCCAAGCCGACCGGCAGGAAGGAAAAGATCGGCGGTTTTGAAACGGAAGAGTACGTCAGCGATACCCCAAAATTGCACACGGCTTATTGGGTCGCCAAAAACTATCCCAATGCCCAAAACATCCTCGCGCAGATGACCGTCTTGCAGAACGGCGTCTTCGCGGCCATGCGCAAGGGGATGCCTGATTTCCACGATCTGCCGGGGCTGCCGCTCCGCACCCAGATTAAAATGCAAGGACAAGGCGAGATCACCAGCACCATCGACTCGCTCAAGACGGATCCGATCGCGGATTCGGAATTCGCCATTCCGGCCGATTACTCGGAGATGAAACTGCCGGATTTTCTCGGCGGGAAAAAGACCCCGGATAAGCCCGGCCAGGAGTGAGCGGCAGCGCCCTGCGCTTCATCCTCGCCTCGGGATCACCGCGGCGGCGGGAATTGTTAGGCGAGGCTGGTTATCACTTCGAGGTCGTCGCCCCAAAAATTGCGGAACTTTCGCCCGACGCGCTCACGCTGCGCGAAATCACCCGCTGGAATGCGTTTCGCAAAGGCCTTGCCGTGGCGCGCGCTCATCCCGACGCCGTCGTCCTCGCCGCCGACACTCTCGTCGCGCTCGATCGCGAGATCATCGGAAAACCTGCCGATCTCGCCGAGGCGCGCTGCATTCTCACCCGTCTCAGCGGCCGCCATCACACCGTCTCCACCGGCGTTTTCCTGGGGCGTCTGGCGAGCGGACGCTCGGAAACGTTTTCAGTCGTCTCGCGGGTGGTGTTTAAGAAAATGAGCGCCCAGCAGATCGAGGCTTACCTGCGTGAAGTCGAGCCGCTCGACAAGGCCGGCGCCTACGCCGCGCAAGGCCGCGGCCGCGCCATCGTCGCGCGCATTGCCGGTTCGCGCAGCAACGTCATCGGCTTGCCCCTGGAAAAAATCCGACCCGCCCTCGCCCGTTTCGGTCTCCGGCCTAACGCCTAACGAATCGCCGCGACCTCGCGCTCCGCGGGCGGCGGTTGCTCGATTTTTTCGCGTCGTAGCACGCGATAGAGGAACCAGACGATGAAACAATTGGCCGCCAAAATAAGGGCGGCAATCGCGCTCGGCTTATGCCAGAGGTGCCGGATCTCGAACGGGATCAGCGCCGCCGTCGCGAAGACCATCAGAAATTCCGCCCAGCGCTGTTGCAGATAAACGCCCGTCCCTTCGGTCAAGAGCACCGCCGCGTAAAAGAGCGAGATCAGCCCGCTCACGCGCAACTGCCCGCCCGCGACCACATCCTGCAAGCGGTTGAGCAGGTAAAGTGCGGGCCGGCTGTGCACCAGCGCCAGCTCATCGCCCGCCCAATCTCCGATCGCGTCCAGCCAGCGCGTGCGGCTATTGAGAAAGAGGAGCGAAATCCCAACGCTCAGGAGGAGCACGCCTTTCAAGATTTTGAAAATGGCAATGATCTTGAGGTAACGGACGCGCCGGTCCGGCTGGAGCATTTTCGGCGCGGGCTTACTCACGGTCTTAACGTCTCGCAGAACCGCCGCAACCTTCAAGCACGCTTACTGTCCAAAAATTCCCTCGCGGATCATCGGGGCGCATGGTAATTGTTCACATGGAATCGGTTCGCGTCAGAGTCGGGCTAGGTTCATCGCGGGAATTGCCCGGCATACGCAGGCCCATCCCAAAATGGTTGCTGCACCTGCTGCTGCCTGTGAGTCTTGCCGCCAGCGCCGCGGCCACGGCGACCTACTACGTGGCTCCCCCTCCAACCGGCTCGAATTCCAATCCCGGAACACGGACTTCTCCGTTCGCAACGATCACCTACGCCTATACAAAGGTCATGGCTGGAGACACGATCTTGGTGCGGCCGGGAACGTACACTGATTATCAGTCTGGTTGGGGCCTGCACCTAAGTAAGAGCGGAACGGCGAGTGCACCTATAACGGTGAGGTCCACCAAATTTCACAGGGCGACTATTGATGCGTCGGGCACAACCTTCTCACGACGCCCATATGGCGTCAGTATCGACGGCTCATACAATGTGATCGATGGCTTCAAGATAAGCACCTCGCCAGGGACGGGGTTACGGGTGGATGGCGATTATAATAAAGTTACGAACAACGAAATCTTTGGGAGCGGTTTGGATCCCACGAACGGTTACAATGGCAGCGGCATTTTTGAGGGCAGTGGGGGATTGGGGAATACTTACGTGCAGAATTACGTTCGCGATAACGGCACCGATGGGTTCGACCACGGCTTCTACCTGTGTGGCGATAACATGACCGTGGTTAATAATGTTATTGTCAGGAACTCTGGAGCCGGCATCCAGGTCGCCGGCTATGATGGCGTAGAAAACATCCACATTTATAACAACACAATCGCATATAGCGGAACCAGGGGGATTGTCCTATGGCCCGCGCAGGAGGATGGCGGAACGACGATCGATTACGCTCAGATCGACAATAATATAATAGCTTTCAATGGCACGGATGGCATCGACGGATGCAATCCAGCCGGGACGGGTAATGTTGTTTCGAATAACGTCATATACGGTAACGCTGGGACATCTATAGACTGGCTGGCTTGCGGCCCGTTTGGCCAGGGCGGTTTCCAGGTTACTGTAACAAACACAATTGCAGCAGACCCTAAGTTCTTTAGGTTCGATGATTTTCACCTGCGAGCGGACAGCCCGGCGATTGACGCCGGATTGAATTTGGGAACCGCAGTCCCAATCGACTACGACGGCGTGGTTCGGCCGCAGGGCGCCGGCTTCGACATCGGCGCATTTGAATTGCCCGTGCCCTAGAGCGTGTCATGAACTTTGAAGCAGATAAGTCTGTACTTTTGCCTACGCCGGGGCGGTGATGCCGGCCGTGAACGCGGCCGCCCAGTCCGGACCGGGGCGCACGCCCGGTTACAGTTTCGTTCGCCCCGAGAGGGCGCGCGACAAGGTTAGCTCATCCGCCGATTCCAGTCCGCCGCCCGCAGGCAATCCGTGCGCGATCCGCGTCAGTTGCACCGGAAATTTTTTTAACAGATCCACCAGGTAATGGGTCGTCGCCTCCCCTTCCACGTCGGCGGCGAGCGCGAAAATGATCTCGTTAGGCGCTTCCCTTTCCACCCGCGCGATGAGAGCATCGATCCGCAAATCCTCCGGCGCGACGCGATCGAGCGGCGAAATTCTTCCGCCTAACGAATGATAGCGGCCGCGAAACGCGCTAGTTTTTTCCAGGGGCAAAATATCGGTCGGCTGCTCGACCACGCAGAGCAGCTCCTGCGCGCGCGAATCATCGCTGCAAATCTCACAAAGCTCGGCCGTCGTGAAAAAACCGCATTGCCGGCAGGGCCGAATGGCCGCGCGCGTTTCAGCAATGGCGGTTGCGATCGCTTCCGGTTGCACGCCGCGCGCCTGCACGATCCAGAGCGCAATTCGTTCCGCCGATCGGGGACCGACGCCGGGCATCTGGCGCAACTGCACGATCAGATCGCGGATCGCCGGGGGATATTCCGTGCGCTTCAAAGCGGGGCGAGCGGGTCTAAAGCGGGTGCCGGTTCCCTCGCCATCTGCAGGATGACGGGCTCGAGGCGGCGCAGATACCAGTGCAGCGGTTCATCCCGGAGCATGTCTTCGCGGCGCGCGCGATTGAACTCGGCGAACGCTTCGTTCCAGCGGCGTTCGCGGAAGTAGACCAGGCCGGTCCAAAAACAGTCGCGGCAGGCGATCGTCTCCGCGCTCGCATCGGCCGCAAGCGAGAGCAGTTCGTAAACTTCGAGGCGCTCGTGCGCTTCGCCGTTGCGCAGGAAGTCGATCGGCCGAGCCACGATCTCCGCGCCCGCTTCGCTGAAAGCGCGCGGGCCGAGCAAAATCTGCGACCCATAGACCTGGTTCGCGAGCGCGAGGCGGCGCGCGAGCTCAACCGGTTCGCCACTGATCACGACGTCGCGGCGCTGCTCCCCCCCGGTTATCAGAGCGACGACCGGACCGGAACTGACTCCGATGCGCAAATCGATTTTGCCTAACGATTCCGGGAACTTTAACGCGACTCTGGCAACACAATCGCGAAAAAGGAGCGCGGCCCGGGAGGCGGTGGCGGCGTGATTCGTTGCCGCATGAGGGAAACCGAAAATCACCCGAATCCCCTCGCCGTCCGCCCCGTGCACGTAGCCTCCTTCCTTAAGAAAGAGCTCGCTCGCCAGAGCAATGAATTCACTCGTGAGCCGCGCGCAATCCGCCGGCCGCAATTCATCGATCAGCTCCGCTTGATTCGCGATTTCGCAGAAGACAGAAGTCACTTCCCGCGTATGCGGCACAGTCAAATCAGGCGTTTTGCTTTCTGTTAGGCCGGTGATCGCGCCATCAGCCAGGCGCCCGCGGAAAAGAGCGGCGATGCTGCGACGCCGCCGACTGGCCGGCGTTAGATCGGTCAGCGTGGCAAGCGTTGCGGCGATGAACGCGACCAGGATTCCCGGAAGCGGCTGGAAGAAAATATGGACGCCCGACAGAAGCCAGGCCGCGCCGGTCAACTCCGCGAGGAGAACGGCCAGGAGCGCACCGCGGCGGGCGAGTTGTGTCACCTGCAACATTGTCCATACGACAGCGAAACCGAGGACAACCACGAACAGGTAATTTCCGGGACCGAGGCCGTCGTTAGGCGGCTCTGCCCCGAAAAAAAAGTGCGCGAGCACCGCTTCCGGCCGGAGCAAGAGCCCGCTCTTTTGCAACCCGACGACGGTCGCCCCGGCGAGCGCGCCAATCCAGAGCATGGCGACTAACGAACGCTTCATTCCACCGGAGCGCCGGGGCCGTACGATTGCAGCACCAGATCGCTCAGGAATTTATCCGGCGCGTCCACGGCGGAGGCGTCGATGCGGAATTTTGTCCGGCCGGTGTTTTTCTGGATCAAACTCAGACCGAATTGGAAATCCTTGAAGAGATGCGCGCAGAGGTCGCTCATCTTCATTCGTTCCGCTTCGGCGCGCTCCACGAGCCGCTGCAGGGCCGAGTCGTCGAAGCGAAATTGCACGCTGTGCTCACCGGAAAAGCGATCCGCGAAAATTCGCGCTTCATGCATGAGAGCTGCTTTTTCCTGCTGATGACCTTCCGCCATGAGACGCTCGAGCACGCGCGCCGGTTCGCGCACGAGTTCTTCCGTCACGCGCAACTGCGTGAGGCCCGAGCCGGCGAGGTGATATTTGTAATCGCGGAACAACTTTTCCCATACCGTGAGCAACCCGCGCGCGCCGGTTTTTTCGGTCGCCGCGGCGCCCGCGATGAGGAGCAGCGCTTCGTCCTCGAAGCTAATCTCGATTCCGTAGGCGCGGAAGGCGCGCTCGTATTGGCGCAGGATGCTGCCCTCGGAAAACTTCATGATCTTGTAGAGATCATCCGCGCCCAATTCCTCGCAGACGACGCGCACCGGCAGCCGCCCGATGAACTCCGGCTCGAAGCCGTACTCAACGAAATCGCCGGTCGTGACGTGTTTGAAGATGTCGTTATCGAGCACTTCGATCGTTTCCTTTTGAAAGCCGATCTGCCCCTGCGCGATGCGGCGCGAGACCTGCGCTTTGAGTCGCTCGAAAGCGCCGCTCACGACAAACAAAACGTGCTGCGTGCTAATCGTTTCGCGTTTGGCTTTGCCGCGTTTTTGAAAGTCAAACGCCGCCTGCAGTTGCCCCTGCAAATCGTTCGCGCTCCGCAGCGGCACTTCGGTTTCCTCCATTAATTTCAGCAACGTCGTCTGCACGCCGCGGCCGCTCACGTCGCGGCCAATCATGTTGCCAGCGGACGCAATCTTATCGATCTCGTCGATGTAGATGATGCCGAACTGCGCGCGGCCCACGTCGCCATCCGCTTTCTGGACCAACTCCCTAACGAGATCCTCGACGTCGCCGCCGACATAGCCGGTCTCGCTAAACTTGGTCGCGTCGGCTTTGACAAAGGGGACTTTGATCAGCTCGGCGATGTGCTTGACGAGATAGGTTTTCCCGACGCCGGTCGGGCCGACGAGAATGACATTTTGCTTCGCGTATTCGGTGTGCTCCGCGCGGATGGCATCCTCGCTCGCGAGCTGGCGCACGTAGTTGACGTGGTTGTAATGATCGCAGACGGCGATCGCGAGAACCTTCTTCGCCTCGTCCTGCTGGATGACGAAGCGGTCGAGATGCGCCTTGATATCGCGCGGGAGAAAGTCGAAGGCGAACCCATCGTCGTTAGGCTGGGCGGGCTCTTCATCGCCGCCGGCCTCGGCACGTTCGGGCTGGGCAAAACTCGCGAACGAAACCTTGTCGCCGAAGTTCGACTTCATGAACTCGGAGAGCTTCGCCTGCAATTCTTCAGGAGATGGAAAAGGTGGGTTTTGATTCATCAGAAAAGAGAGCGGCCTGCGCCAACTCAGGAAAACCTAAACGTCCTTATCCATCGTGTAAACTTGACGACAGGGCGCCGGTGATCGGGGCTTAGCGCCACGAAGGCATCCGTTTTGAAACCCTCACTTACCGATGGCCCAGAACGACTATCGAAAGAGGATCGCCTTGCCACACCGGCTCGCTGCCGCGAACCGGCTACTCTTCGCTATACTGCACGATCAGCTGCGGCTCATTCCCTGGGCTTTCGCTCGAATACCATTGCACCGACTTGTCACTCAGGCCCTCCACATGTTCGAACCAGAGCCGGAATTGCGTCCGATCCGTGTTGTTGACGTCACTTGCATAGACCGGATCCAGCTCGGCCTCGACCCAGTTCTCAGGATCAACCCCGGCTAAGGCACCTTCCTCAGTGACATCAAAGTCAGTCTCCGGTGCATCGAAGTCTGCGCCTTCGAGCTTCTCTTTGTCGTGAAAATCACCAGTTTGGATATCGGCAATACAGGGACCAAGGCTGTCGAAGCCCTCGTTGCTGCTGTACTGCTTCAAGCGCAGATTGACATCGAGGATCGTGGCCGCGGAGCCTAACGAGCTTGTGTTGAAAGAGAGGAATCCGCTTAAGTCCGTGCCCGCGCCTTGGCCGGCCTGAATGCCTGGCCCGGCAACATTTGCGAAAGCGGTATAGGTTTGGCCAGTCGCGGAAACATAGCCATCGTTGGTTCCTTCGGAGAGAAAGACCGCCACTTGCGCCCAAGGCGACAAAATCGTTCGGGCGGCGTTGGCAGCTTGCACTCGATAGGCGTATTGCGACCCGGTGCTGGCGGTGTCTGTGCAGGTGGTGCTAAGCGGATCGCAGCCTGTGACATTCGTCCAGTCTCCAAGCGGCGAGAGGGATCGGCGCTGCAAAGTGTAGGAGGTAGCCCCATAAGGCGCATACCAGTTCACGCTGTTGTTGGTCGAGCTAGTCCGCGCTACGGTTAATCCTGCAGGACTCTCGGTCGGCGCGAGCGACCGGAGGGAAGCGGTATAGTCGTGCCATGATTGGAGCCCGGCAGCCCACTTTGCTGCATCCCAAGCCGCAGGCGTTCCAGTAGGTGGCTTCGCGTGATCGAGGTCTTCCCTGTAAACCTCCAGATATTCGCACAAGTAGGCGTTAAATGCCGCTTCCAGCCCATCATTCGGGGTGCCATTGAGCGTCTTATCCACCTTATCGCCATCGGCCACGGGGGCTGACCAAGGCGTGTTAGCCTGAAAAGTGATTCCGTTCTGGTACTGTAAGTTATCGGGAGCGGGATAGTAGGCAAAGGAGGGCACTTGAGGGCTCATCGGAAACAATGTGTACGCCTTTGTGCTTGGCGGATTAGTATAAGGAATGAAATCAGGCGCGGCGCTCGCCCGGGAGGCAGCCAGATCCTCCAGAAAGAAATGGACCTTCGGCTTCACCACGCCGTTATACCTATCCCTGAGCTTTGGATAGAGGTATTGCCAGAGTAATACACCACCCAAATCGTCCTCTACAGTGAAAAATCCGATTTGCACCTGCTTGGCCGAAAAGTATGTCACCAATTTATCCAATTCGTCTCGCACCGTCCCGAAGAGTGCGCTCCGCGTGTAGCCTGGCGCATAGGTATACCCCGTCTTCACTGTGGCGCTAAACGGCTGCCCATCCAGCTCGCGAATCCCGGTATCGCCACCGGGCAGATTTGGGTTGATGATCGGGATTAAATTTTCCTGGGCGACGGTACGACCGGTAGGCAACAGATGGCCGGCCAGCGCCTGGTAGAAGTTATCCCGACGTGCTTGAAGATAGAAGTCCCAGGGCACTGCCCGATTGACTCCGCCCACGCAGCTCGAGGCAGGGCAGTCATCCTGCCCGTTGGGCGGTGCGGTATCGCACCAGGTCACGACACCCTGGTGCTGCAGGATGTAACACGGTTCTCCGATCAAATTCAGCGACAGGTCCTGCCCGGCAGGCAGGTTTGCGACCGCGTCGTCGAGCTCTTGCCAGTTCCAGTTATTCGGGTCGGGGTCGCCATTATCAATGTCCTTCCAGCTAATGCGATGCATCTCTCCGGTAAGAAATTGGTCGTCCGGGCGCTGCTGATCAAACCCGGGCTTCGGGTCCAGGTTATAAATCCCGGCTGGCCGGGTGATTTTTTTCAGTGCAGGAGAGGTCGAGTTTTTCGCCACGTAAAGGAACTGGGTTCGGCGGGTATAGGCACTATCTGTGACTGACAAGGTGATGGTGGAGGCTTGGGGAACGCCTGGCGCGGGTGAAGGCAAAGGCAGCGGGGTTATTGTGAGGGTGCCGGTTCCACCGGAAGTGATAGTCCCTACCGAGAGATTTGCCGAAGTATTTGGTACCAAAGCGGCGTTCGAAGACACCGCTGTCACGAGAAGCTCGGGTTTCGGCGTCTCCGAGTCGGTCACTTTAAAAACGTAAGCGGCGGTCGGACTTTGCGTCACATCCTGCTCCAGCCAGCTGGGGTGCGGATTCTGATTGATTGGGGGCGGGGTAAAGGAAGGAGCCGTGTTGGTGGCCGCGATGACGTCGAGCACAAAGGACGTGCTCGTCCGGTTTAAGTCCGGGTGATCGATTGCCGTAATCGTGATCACTGCCCGGCCAGTCTGAGGGAATTTTGGGGACACCGTCACCTGCTGGGCACGGCCCCCTATGCCTTCGACCGGCTGAACGTCGATCCCGCCCACCGACGGGACGAGGTTGGTGTTATCGGATGACATTTCGAAAGTGACTGTCGAGTTGCCAAGCGAGTCAACCGCATCAGTATTGCCAGCACTATCCAGATCCCCGACTACAAACCAGACCGGCCCATATTTAAAAGTCGTCGCGCTTTGGAAAAAAATCTCTTCATTTGGAATCCCCGCGATTACAGGCGGATTCACGGCTGAATCTTTCCGGAGCGTAAACGAGCTCGCCGCGCTCGCCCCCGCTGCATCCGTTACCGTGATTTTGATGGTCGCGCCATTATTGTCGGGAGGGTTCATGTTGTGAAAAAGGATTGCATAACCGCCGACTTCGGGACACCCCGCAGTTTTCTCTGCTTGCGAGCAGGGCGAACCTCTATGTCGCTGGCCGAATAAAAAGCCGGGTTCAATGATATCGTCTGCGGAGTGAAGGTGTCTCCGGGGTCGTACTCCAGGATCCGGAAGAACTTCTTTTCGAAAACCCCGGTTTGGTTTCTTTGGCTCTCGATGAATGAAACCGTAGGCGGATGATTCGTTAGGCCGAAGGCGGTCGAACCAAGCAAGAGAAGGTCGAGCGCTACAAGGCAAACAGCCGAATAAATCCCTGCAAAAGGCGCGAAGCTTCGACGTTTATGACTGTGGAAGTGGACCGGCAGGAGCATTTTCATGCCCTGGTTTATCAAAGGCGCCAGTGAGAGCACAAGTGCATTTCTGGAATTTTTCACAACTTCAAAGCGGCTGCTCGACTGCATGCATTCAAAAGAATGGAGATCGGGATTTTCGAGAAGCCTGTCCACCGCTCAACCATGCTTTTCCTCTCGCCTTTGATGCGTAACGCATCGGCACCAGTTATTGCACGATAAAGCCAGGCGTAACATCGCTGAACTGGATCCAGCCAGACAAATCGCCGAAAGCAAATTGGGCAAAATTGGAGCCATACCAGAGAGCGTCTAGGCCGGCTTGTTGTGTGCTGGCCGCGGCCACGACCCAATATTTTTTTGATTTTTCAAGCGCAGGGGCGTTGCGCAATTTGGCCACTGCCAAATCGCACGGTGCGCTTGGGACGGTGGCCACCCCGGAGACCAGTAGCGTACCCGGGCCCCGATCGCAGCTGTCCGTGTACAGACTGAGGGTTACTTTGTTCTGCGGGCAGGAGGTCGGATGGTACAGAACAATAGAAGCCGAGATGCGCTTGGGAACACCCGATTTGGCGGCGACGAAAGGAACCGCAGTCGATTGAGTCGTTCCTGGCGATGTGCAGTTGTCAGGTCCTTCTACCACAAGTCCGGCAGCATTGGGATCGTAGTTGCACCCGGTGCAGGGGTCCACAAACAGATTGCCGCCAAACGCTGGGTGAGGAGCATCAGGCACCGGGTCGGAAAAAACAGTGCCCGAACCTTGCACCATGAAAGCCGGCGTGCCCCCAGTGAAATGTTGCCAACCAGTGCCAGTATCGAATGCGTACTGCGAATTGTTGGAGCCATACCAGTTGGAGTCCAGGGCGGATTGCTGGCTGCTGGTCGTCGCTACGACCCAGTATTTGGTGTTTTTGGTGAGCGTCGGTGGATTGCCTAGTTTGGCTACCGCCAGATCGCAGGGCGCTTCCGGAACCGTCGCTATCCCCGATGCAAGGGGTCGACGCGGCCCTTCGGGATAACAGGCATCGGTGTAGATGCTCAGGGTCACCTTGTTCTCCGGGCAATTTCTCGGGTCCCTCAAAATAATTGCCGCCGAGATGCGCTCCGCGACACCCGTGGCCGAAGCGATGAATGTGCCAGCCAGCCACTGCGTAATTCCCGGGTTGATACAATTATCCGGGCCAACCACGGCGTAGCCGCCGCCATCGGAATAGTTGCAGGTCGCACAGGGGTCCGAAATCAGGTTGCTCCCAAAAATAATCCTGGAAACATCCAGCACCGGGTCGGGCACAAGGGCTGGCTGCCCCGCACCTCTGAGCGGCTCCTGCGCCACGGCTGTTGCGCAGGCCAATATCGCAAAGATCGCTAAACTCGTTTTCGTCAGATTTGTTTTCGCCATAGTTCAAGCAAAGGGATTTCTGCTGCTTCTGTCAATACTGTGGGCGACGAGAATCACGTTCTGCTTAGCGTATTCGGTTTGCTCGGCGCGCATGGCGTCCTCGCTCGCGAGCTGGCGCACGTAATCGACGTGGTTGTAATGATCGCAGACGGAGATCGCCAGAACCTTCTTCGCTTCGTCCTGCTGGATGACGAAGCGGTCGAGGTGCGCCTTGATATCGCGCGGGAGAAAATCGAAGGCGAATCCGTCGTCGTTAGGCTGGGCGGGCTCTTCATCGCCGCCGGCCTCGGCGCGTGCCGGCTGCGCGAAGCTCGCGAACGAAACCTTGTCGCCGAAGTTCGATTTCATGAACTCGGAGAGCTTCGCCTGCAATTCTTCAGGAGATGGAAAAGGTGGGTTTTGATTCAAGGCAGGAAACGTAACATCCTTGTCAGGCATGTAAACGCGTTGGAGTGTTGAAGAGTTGCAGGTTCTCTCCCCTCCATCTCTTCACCCTTCGCCGCCTCTATTTTTTTTGCGGGACGTTCCATCTCAATCGAGTGTCCGGGCTCGATCTGGACTACGGCGGCCGACAAATATCCGCCGCCGGCAGGCGGATCACTCCTCGCTGTACTGCACGAGTAACTGCGGCTCGTTGCCAACACTCTCGCCCCGAATACCAGCCGACCCACTTGTTGGTTACTGCGCTTGCGTGAGTGAAGTAGAGCCGCAATTGGGTGCGGCCAGTGTTCTTGACGTTGCCGAGATAAGCCGGGTCCAACCAGGCTTCCGCCAGTTGCCGGCGTCGACCGCGATCAATTGATCTTCCTGCATCACATTGATCGCGCTCGCGCTCGCCAGAAAATCGAGCGCCTCGAGCAGAACAATATTGTTAAAGACACCTTTCTGAATATCGGCCTTGCAGATTCCGAGGGAGTCAAAGCCGTCGTTGTTCGTGAATTGCTTGAGGCGGAGCTTGGCATCGAGGGTTGAAACGGAACTGGCTTCGTTTTTCCCTACCGCCGGAACGTTACTCTCGCATTGCTGGAGCAGGTCTGGGTTCCGGCTTCACACACCCGATAGGTGTAGCGAGCCCGGCTGGTATCGCCGGTGGAATCAGTAGAAGAACCCGTGTTCGGTATCGTCGCAATGAGAATCCCATTTCGGTAGACGTCGATGTTGGCTGAGGTCGCCCCGCTCCAGGTGAGAAGCACCGTATTTATCCCCCCCACCTTGCGCCCCGCGGCACTGAGCGTGATTGATGGACCGGCCTGTGCGCAATATCTCCCACCTGTATTAGATGCGCCGCCGTTATATCCGCCCCAAACAATCATTTCACTACCGGTCCACACTGCGGTATGGGCATATCGGCCATCGGGCGCATTGGTGGTGGTCGTGGCTGTCCAACTATCCGTGTTCGGATTATATCTCCCCCCAGTGTTTGGTAACGCGAAGTTTTCATCTTGCCCACCCCAGACGATCATTTCATTGTTAGTCCACACCGCCGTCGAAAGGAGTCGTCCACTTGGCGTGTTCGCGGTGCTAGTGGCTGTCCAACTATTCGTTCTCGGGTTATATCTTCCGCCGGTATTAAAATAGCTGGGTCCGCCGTTATATCCGCCCCAGACGATCATTTCAGTGCCGCTCCACACTGCCGTGTGGAGTTCTCGCTCCTGAGGCGCATCGGTCACGCTGGTAGGTATCCAACTGTCGGTGTCTGGATCGTATCTGCCGCCGGTGTTCACCTGGCTCGAGCCATCGAACCCGCCCCAGATGATCATTTCACTCTCGGCCCAGACTGCTGTGTGGTACTCTCGGCTAGAGGGCGCATTAGTCCTACTAGTGGCTATCCAGCTGTCCGTGTCGGGATTGTATCTTCCGCCGGTGTTCAAGTACCTGGTCCCAAACCCGCCCCAGACCACCATGGTGTTACCAGTCCAGACTGCTGTGTGAGACCCTCGTGCGGCAGGAACGTTGGTCGTGCTGGTAGCTATCCAGCTATCCGCCCCTGGGTTGTATCTACCTCCGGTGTTCAAGGGCGAGAAATTCGGACCGTCGTAGCCTCCACCCCAGACAATCATCTCGCTGCCGGACCAAACTGCAGTGTGCTGGTACCGGCCAGCAGGTGCGTTGGTAACGCTCGTCGCTGTCCAGCTATCTAAGCCAGGATTGTATCTCCCACCGGTGTTTATATACACGAAGTGCTCATCGAGACCACTCCAGACGATCATCTCACTGCCCGTCCATACGGTTGTGTGCCAGTTTCGTGCAGATGGTATGTTGGTGACGCCTACCCAACTGTTCGTGCCGGGATCGTATCTGCCACCGAATTCTAAACCGCCAACCGAGACAAGGCCGCCCCAGACGATCATTTCGCTCCCACTCCAGACGGCAGTGTGACCGGACCGCCGCGCAGGCGCGCTGACGGTACTCGTAGCTGTCCAAGTGTCCGCGATGGGATTATATCTGCCGCCCGTGTTCAACGAGTACTGTTCGTCACCAAGGCCGCCCCAGACAATCATTTCGCTCCCACTCCAGACGGCAGTGTGCGAGTACCGCGCCTCAGGCGCATTAACAAAGCTGGTAGCTGTCCAACTGTCGCTGCTGGGATTGTATCTACCGCCGCTATTCAGAGGAAAGAGGCCCGTCCCGCCCCAAACAATCATTTCGCTGCCGGTCCAGACTGTCATGTGAAGCTCCCGGCCAGAGGGCGCGTTGCCAGTGGTGGTGGCTATCCACCTATCTGTTGTCGGATTATATTTGCCCCCGCTATTCAAGCCGCCTCCCTGGCCATGACCACCCCAGATGATCATTTCCCTGCCAGTCCATACTGCCGTATGATCGCGGCGTGCTTCGGGTGCGTTAGTCGTACTCGTCGCTGTCCAACGGTCGTTACTGGGATTGTAGCTTCCGCCGGTGTTCAAAAGGCTGTATCCACCCCAGATGATCATTTCCCTGCCAGTCCAAACTGCCGTATGCCCGTATCGCGCACTGGGCGCATTGATGGTGCTTGTGGCTGTCCAACTGTCGGTTTCCGCATTGTATCTACCGCCGGTGTTTACAGTGCCGTTGCCAATTCCGCCCCAAACAATCATTTCAGTGCCGCTCCACACTGCGGTGTGAAGGAAGCGACCATCAGGCGCATTGTTCATGCTGATGGCCATCCAGCTGTCGGTGCTGGGATTGTATCTTCCCCCAGTGTTCGTACCCTGACCATTAACCCACCCTCCCCAGACGATCATCTCACTGCCCGTCCAAACTGCCGTGTGCGAAAATCGTGCGCTTGGCGTGCCAGGCATGGCCATCCAAGTATCATCAGCGCAGCCACTCGCCACCGTGGATATTGCCGGAAGGATATAGTTAGCAGCTACCGCTACCGTGACCCTGGGCTTCTGGTTTTCCGCTTTAGCTCTCCAGGACTCCAACGATTCTTTGCGCCATTCAACCGTCGCGAGCGTCAGGCGGTCCTCACTTTTCTTAAGTACCGCCGTCGCATAGTAACGCTCGTCATCTTCCTGTAAGGGGCTTAATATTCCGGTTTTGATCTGCGTCGTCGGTGCGCTACCCAACATTGCTGCCAGCGTTTGTAGGTTGTCGTCCCACTCGCGCTTGGTCAACTTCAAGCCACTGTCAATCCTGTTGCTTTCGCCGCTGTCGCTTCTGACCAGTTCGATTTCGCTATACTTCCCGCTGGTCTGTTGCATTTGCCTGACGGTAGGATGTGCCCCTAGATCAGCCTCCACCCGCCGCTTCAATTCGCCGTGAAATCGTTCATCGTGCGCATAGAAATTTCTTAGCAAACGTCCCGATAGCTCCGGCCTAGCCAGACATTCCGCGATTATGAAGGGATCATTCCCGAGGGCTGCAAAGAGTTCGCGCAGTACCTCCGGCTGCTTGGTGTGCTGCGCCATGCGATCCATCTCAGCCTGCA
This sequence comes from Chthoniobacterales bacterium, assembly GCA_013815325.1. Classification (GTDB taxonomy): domain Bacteria; phylum Verrucomicrobiota; class Verrucomicrobiia; order Chthoniobacterales; family UBA10450; genus Palsa-1392. The sequence goes on along the minus strand of JACDGM010000034.1, from coordinate 10,625 downwards.
ACTGCTCGGCAGTAATTGGCCGGCGCCAGTGATCCTCCAGCGCCTGCGAGTTGCGCAGATAATCTTCCACTTTCGCTTCCAGCTGCGCCTGAGACATCACCGCGTCGAGCGATGGTTTGGGATCGGGACGCTCTTTCGGCCAGACTCGATGGCGCCAGTACACGTTCTCAATCGCACGCTGATAAGCCACACGCTCCGAATACATGAGCGTTCTTACCTTCGCCGGTGCTTCGGGACGGAAGAAAGCGGGTTTACCCGTGGTGTCGGCCAATGTCCCAGTCAGCCCCGAACCGGCGGCTGCGCAAAGGATGAGAGCGACTAGGACGCGAGGAGTGGAGAAAGCGGGCGCAAAGACTGCCAAGCTGATTTTCGTCAGGTTTGTTTTCGCCATAATTTAAGCGAAGGGATTTCTGCTCATTTTGTCAATACTCTGGCCGACGAGAACTACGTTCTGCTTCGCGTATTCGGTTTGCTCCGCGCGAACGGCGTCCCCGCTCGCGAGCTGGCGCACGTAATCGACGTGGTTGTAGTGGTCGCAGACGGCGATCGCCAGAACCTTCTTCGCTTCGTCCTGCTGGATGACGAAGCGGTCGAGGTGGGCCTTGATATGGCGCGGAAGAAAGTCGAAGGCGAAGCCGTCGTCGTTAGGCTGGGCGGGCTCTTCATCGCGCCGGCCTCGGCACGTTCGGGCTGGGCAAAACTCGCGAACGAAACCTCGTCGCCGAAGTTCGATTTCATGAACTCGGAGAGCTTCGCTTGCAATTCTTCAGGAGATGGAAAAGGTGGGTTCTGATTCATGAAAAGGAGCGAAAACGGGAGCTGTGGGGCGCGGGAGAGAGCTTATCATTCCCGTCCGGCATGTGAAATTCCTGTAGAGGTTGGAAGGCCCGGCCCTTGCTTCGCATCCGTCCCGGCGCTCTGCGAAAAGCGAGCGCGACGCAAATCTAATTTCGGGAAACCAGCCGAGTCATCGCGGCGGGCTCGTTAGGCCGAAGAGCGCGGAGCCCCGCGCTCTCGCCCGGCCGTCGCCCGTCGTGTCAATCCACTCCCAAAGTCGCGGTTTGCACCTGGCCGAGATCTGCACCCGCGGAAAAATTCCTCTTCTTTTTTTAAAATTCTTTTGCCAAGCAAACGCCCATTCATAGAATGGCCGCACTTTCGCCACTCCATCTCTCACGCAACCCGTTTCACTTCTGAAGTCGACCCGTCCACCTTTTCCAGCTCAAGCGTTGACCAATTGGCGGACCGTGGCCCGCCGATTTGGTCTTCGTTGATCGTATGGCCAATTTCTTTCCGCGCTGGACCAATTGGCTCCCACTTAAGATCACGATCTGCGGGATCGTGGTCGTGACGGCGCTGATCGGCGCGACCTGGTATTACGCCACGCCGAAATACACGCGCGTCGGGTACATGCCCGTGCAGCCGGTGCCGTTCCCACACGATTTGCATGTCACGCAGCTGGGGATGGATTGCCGTTATTGCCACAGCGCGGTCGATGTGGCGGCGCACTCGAATCTGCCCGATACGCAGGTCTGCATGAACTGCCACACGCAAGTGCAAAAGGAGAATCCGAAGTTGCAACCGGTGCGGGATAGCTGGACAACCGGGCAGCCGGTGCCTTGGGTGCAGATTCATCGCACGCCCGATTATGTTTATTACAACCATGCCGCGCATGTGAATCGCGGGATCAGTTGCTTCACTTGTCATGGGCCGATCAATCATATGCCGGTGGTTTACCACGCGAAGCCGCACAGCATGGCGTGGTGTCTCGAGTGCCACCGCGCGCCGGAGAATTTCCTGCGGCCGGAAGATCAGATCACGAATCTGGATTGGAAACCGGACGATGTGAATCCGGCGGCGTTCGTGGAGAAATACGGAAAGCCGACTGGGGTGACGGAAGATTGGACGAAGAAAAGAAATCTTACGCAGCGCGAGATCGGGCTCACGTTGAAGCAGCGGTGGAATGTGAACCCGCCCACAACCTGCCAGGGGTGCCACCGATGAGCGCGATGAATTCGTTAGGCAAGGCGGCGCGGAGGTCAGCCTTCCAGACTGACTTCCGGCGCACCGGCACCGCAGGCGATGAGGAGCGCAACCAATGAAGCGTATCCTCCAACATCCGCCGCCTTCCCTCACCGGAAAACAATATTGGCGGAGCGTCGGCGAGCTGAGCGACACGCCGGAATTCCGCGGCTGGCTCGAGCGCGAATTCCCCGCCGGCGCCGCGGAGATCGAAGGTGACGACGTTTCGCGCCGCAGCTTCTTGAAACTAATGGGCGCGTCGATGGCGCTCGCCGGCTTCGGCCTGAACAGCTGCCGCAAACCGGAAATCCATCTCGTGCCCTTCACCAAGAGCGCGGAGTGGGTCATCCCCGGGAAGTTCCTCTACTACGCGACCGCCATGCCGCGGCGCTCGGGCGCGATGCCGCTCGTCGTCACGACGGTCGATGGCCGACCGATCAAGATTGAAGGCAACCCGATGCAGGTCGAGAGCAACGGCGCGACCGACGCCTTTGCCCAAGCTTCCGTGCTCGATCTCTACGACCCATCGCGCTCGCAGCGCTTCGTTAGGCAGAACAAACTTTCCGATCGAGCCGCCTTCGAGAAATACATCGGCGAGCTGCGGCCGAAGATGGCGGCGAACGGCGGCGCCGGCCTCGCCTTCCTCGTTGAGGAAACCTATTCGCCGACGCGCGAACGTCTCCGCACCGAGCTGCAAAAGCAGTTCCCGAAAATGCGCTGGTGCGTTTACGAACCGCTCCTGACCGAGTCGCAACATTTCTCCACCGAAATGAGCTTCGGTCCGAACGCGCGGGTCATTCCGCAGTTCGACAGAGCGGATGTCATCTTCGCGCTCGACAGCGATTTTCTGAATTGCGGCGAAGGCGATCTCGCGGCCGTCCGCGGATTCACCGCGCGCCGCCGGGTGCGCGAAGCGAAGGACTCGATGAACCGCCTCTACGTCGTCGAAAATCGCTACACCCTGACCGGCGCGATGGCCGATCACCGGCTGCGTTTCGCGGCCAGCCAAATCCCGGGGATCACGCATGCGCTCGCAACGAAGATCGCCGTTGCGACCAAGGATGCGGGGTTGTCTTCGGTCCTCGTCACTCTCAAGGCGCCCGACAAGGCCGAGAAGTACGATGAACGCTGGCTCAACGAAGCGGCGGCTGATTTGTTAAGCAAGCCGGGCGCGAGCCTCGTGGTGGCGGGGCCGCACCAGCCGGTCGTGGTGCAGTTGCTGGTTTACGCGATGAACGTCGCGTTGAAAAACATCGGCACGACAATGCTCGTGCGCGAGCTGCCGAAGACGGGGCGCGCTGGCAGTATTTTGCAACTCGCGAGCGAGATCGAAGCGGGGCGCATCCAGCAGCTTTTCATCTTTGGCGGCGACCCGGTCTACAACGCGCCGCGCTCGCTCGCGCAGGATCACAAAACCCGGCAGCCGCTCGATTGGGTGGACTTGCAGAAGAGGGTTCCCGATGTTGTTAGGCTGGGACAGTTTGAAGATGCGACTTCGGCCTTGAGCCAATGGCACATTCCGGCCGCGCATTATCTGGAAAGCTGGAGTGACGGCCTAACGAACGGGGGGGCTTATGTCGCGATGCAGCCGATGATTCTCCCGCTTTTCGGCGGTCTCTCGGAACTCGATATGCTCATGATCATCGGCGGCCAGCCGCCGGCGAACGGTCCGGAGCTGGTACAGGAAACTTTCCGCGCGACCGCGCCTCCTGGAGATTTCGCAACCGCATGGACGAAATTCTTGCACGACGGTTTTGCGGCGCATATCCCTGCGCGCAACCGGCCAGCGAAGTTTAACAGCAATGCCGCCGGCGGCGTCGCACATACGCTTTGGAATAACCCGCCGGCCCCGACAAAGGACTCGCCCGAGATCGTCCTCGTAGCGAGCTACGCGATGGATGATGGCCGTTACGTCAATAACGGCTGGCTCCAGGAAATGCCGGACCCGATCACCAAGCTGACTTGGGACAATGCGGCCATGATGAGCCCCGCCCAAGCGCATCACATCGGCGTGAAAGACGGCGATCTCGTGGAGGTGACGGTGACCGATTCGTTGAAGGGCAAGGACGGAAAACCCCTCCAGCGGCAGCTCGTCATCGCGGCCTTGGTGATGCCCGGTCATGCGGATAACTCGGTAACGATCCCGTTAGGCTACGGCCGCAAACATACCGGCCCGGTCGGAGAAGAAGCGGGCTTCAATGCCTACCTGCTGCGCACGAGCTCGAATCCGCATTTCATCGTGGCCGACGGTCGCGCGGTCGTGAGCGTGAAGGTAAGGAAGGTCGGCGAGAAATATCCGCTCTCCATTACGCAGGAGCATTACTCGATCGAAGGCCGCGGACTCGTTAGGGAAGCGACTCTAGAGGGTTATCGCAAAGACGAAGAGTTTGTGAGCAAGATCGCGGGCGACGAGGAATTGCCGAAGCAGTTGCCCTCGCTTTACACCCATCCGCCGCTGACCGCGCCGCAGCAGTGGGGCATGACAGTCGATCTCAATACCTGCACCGGTTGCAGTGCCTGCGTCATTGCGTGCCAGGCGGAAAACAACATTCCGATCGTCGGGAAATTGCAGGTCAGCCACGGGCGAGCGATGCACTGGATCCGGATCGATCGCTACTACGCGAGCGCCAAGCCATACAACCAGGATCACGGCGAATGGCCGGAAAATCCCGAGATCGTGCACGAGCCGATGATGTGCCAGCACTGCGAGAACGCGCCGTGCGAAACCGTTTGCCCGGTCAACGCCACCATTCACAGCGAGGATGGCCTCAACGTAATGGCTTACAACCGCTGCATCGGCACGCGTTATTGCGCTAATAACTGCCCGTTTAAAGTGCGACGCTTCAATTTCTTCGATTACAACCAGCGGCCCATCGGTAAGACGAAGGTGGGCGGCGTTTCCGTTTACCGGGAATATCTCGGACCGCTGACGGAAAAGGGCGCGGCTGATACGGTGAAGCTGCAAAAGAATCCAAACGTGACGGTGCGGATGCGCGGCGTGATGGAAAAGTGCACCTACTGCGTGCAGCGGATCGAGGAAGCAAAAATCGCCGCACACGTGCGCGCGGGCGCTTCCGATAAAACGCTCATCCCGCGCGATTCGTTCACGACCGCGTGCGCGCAGGCTTGCCCGGCGGAAGCGATTGTTTTTGGCGACATCGCGGATCCGCAGACGCGCGTCTCGAGAGTCAAAGCAGAGAACCGAAATTACCGGCTGCTCGAATATTTAAATGTGAAGACGCGGACGAGTTACCTGGCGCGGATCCGCAATCCGAATCCGAAGATGCCCGATGCTGTTCGGATAGGCGTGGCGAGCTCGGGAGGAGAGGCGTGAGAACGTCGAGCGCAATCAAAATTTGTCCTCCCGAGCCGGCGCGGCGCGGCGAGGGACCTCTCAATTGCAGATGGCGTTTTTTTCCCTCGAGGAAGTTTCAATTTCAGCTGAGAGGCCCCTCGCCGTCTTCGCGACGCGGGATGACAAGGTTAGGAGGCGGCTTGTAAAATGGACGGCGCAGCAACAGCTCCAGACGTGATCCAAGCCGAGGCTTCCGCTTCGGTTGCGAAACCGCTTGCGCGCGTTCCGTTGGTCCTAAACAAACGCAATTTCGATTGGGTGACGAACCGCATCGCGGGCGCGGTCGAAGGCGGCACCCCGCGCTGGTGGTGGGTTTGTTTTGCGATCACTTCAATGATCGCGGCCTTCGGGTTGTTCTGCCTCGGCTACCAGATTTCGACCGGGGTCGGCACGTGGGGATTGAATCACCCGGTCGGCTGGGCTTGGGACATTACGAACTTCGTTTTCTGGATCGGCATCGGACACGCCGGGACGCTCATTTCCGCGATCCTATTTTTGCTCCGCCAGAAATGGCGGACGTCGATCAACCGCTCGGCCGAAGCGATGACCCTATTCGCGGTCATCTGCGCGGCAATTTTTCCCGGCGTGCACGTTGGCCGTGTCTGGATGGCGTGGTTCCTCGCGCCCGTGCCTAACCAATACGCGATCTGGCCCAACTTCCGCAGCCCGCTGCTCTGGGACGTCTTCGCGGTCTCGACCTACTTCTCCGTCTCGGTGCTCTTTTGGTATACCGGTTTGATCCCCGATCTCGGCACGCTGCGCGATCGCGCGACTTCCAAGATCAAGAAATTTCTCTACGGAATTTTCGCGCTCGGCTGGCGCGGATCGAACCGCCACTGGCGTCACTACGAGATGGCCTATTTGCTCCTCGCCGGTCTCTCCACACCGCTCGTGCTTTCGGTGCACAGCGTCGTCTCCTTCGACTTCGCCACCTCCATCATTCCGACCTGGCACACGACGATTTTCCCGCCCTACTTCGTCGCCGGCGCGATCTTCGGCGGCTTCGCCATGGTGCTGACGTTAATGATTCCGGCGCGCGCGATTTTCAAGCTGCAGGACATCATCACGCCGCAGCACATCGACAAGATGGCGAAGATCATTTTGCTCACCGGCTCGATCGTCGGCTACGCCTACATGATGGAATTTTTCATCGCGTGGTACAGCGGGAACCAGTACGAGAAATTCGCCTTCTATAATCGCATCTTCGGCCCCTACTGGTGGTACTGGTGGGTGGGCATGCTCTTCTGCAATATGCTTTCGCCGCAGCTCTTTTGGTTCAAGTGGTGCCGGCACAACATCCTGGTCGTTTACTTCGTCTGCATGTGCGTGAACGCCGGCATGTGGTTTGAGCGCTTTATCATCATCGTCGGCGGCTTACATCGCGACTTTCTCCCGTCGTCGTGGGGACTGTTCATCCCGACTTGGGTCGATATCTGGACCTTCGTCGGCACCTTCGGAATTTTCCTTTCTCTCTTCCTGCTTTTCATTCGCTTCCTCCCGATGATCGCGATGTCGGAGGTGAAAATCGTCCTGCCGGAAGCTGACGCGCATCACGCCACGCCGGAAGAGCATCACACCGTTGCCGCCGGGGGAATGGAGAGAAATTGATCACGCCGAGCGGAAATCGAGTTTACGGAATGGCGGCGGAGTATCCGACCGCGTCGGCGCTATCCGAAGCGGCGAAACAAGTGCGCGACGCCGGCTTCAAGCGCTGGGATGTCTATTCGCCTTTTCCGATTCACGGAATGGACGCCGCCATGGGTCTAAGCAAATCGTGGCTCAGCGCAGTCGTGCTCGCCGGCGGTCTCACCGGTTTGTTGACCGCGTGCGTGCTGGAGTTCGGTCCGTCATCGCTTCTTTATCCACTCATCGTCCACGGCAAGCCGACCAACTTTTGGACCGTGCCGGCGTTTTTCCCGATCATGTTTGAGCTGACGATCCTCTTTTCAGCGTTCGCTGCTTTTATCGCGATGCTGACGATGAATCTACTCCCGCGCTGGAATCATCCGATGTTTAACTGGGAACGCTTCAAGCGTGTCACGAACGACAGCTTCTTCCTCGTGCTGGAGGCGCGCGACCCTCGCTTCAGCGAAAACGAGGCGGCGCAGTTGCTGGAGAAAACCGGCGGCCGGCACATCACCGTGGTGCACGAGGAATAACATGCTGCGCGCTTTCTTCCTCATTTTCCTGCTCGTGACGATCGCCTGGCTCGCCGTTTTCGGTTTTCGCGGTGAGACGAGCAGCCGGCCCGAGATTGAGATTTTTCCCGACATGGTTAGGCAGCCGAAAGTTCGCGCGCAAACGGAGCTGAACTTTTTTGCCGACCAGCGCGGCGGCCGCCAGCCGATCGATGGGACGGTGCCGCTCGGTTACGACATGCCCATGCCTAACGACGCCGGCGCGCCGGTCGATGCGGCAGGCGAGCTGACGATGCGCCCGCGGCTCGGTTTCAGCGAAGGGACGGATTATTACAACACCGGCAAAATGGGAGAAAACTGGGGGACCGGCATCCCGGTGGAGGTGACGCCCGCGCTCCTCCAGCGCGGTGCGCAACGCTTCACCATTAACTGCGCCGTCTGCCACGGCCCGCTCGCCGGCGGCGATGGGATCGTAAAGCAGTACGGCCTAACGACCGTCGTTACTCTGCAGGACGACCGCATCCGCAACATGGCCGACGGCGAGATATTCAACACCATCACCCACGGCAAAAACACCATGATGGCGTACGGCCCGCGCGTCACCGTGTCCGATCGCTGGGCGATCATCTGCTACCTGCGCACCTTGCAACGGAGCCAGCACGCGGCCGCGGCGGATGTGCCCGCGGCGAATCAAGCGGACCTGGAGAAAAAACCGGAGCCGGCCAAGAAATGAGCGATCGATCCCATGTCCTGCCGGCGCCTGAAGGCGAGTATTTCGAGACGAGCCGCTTTGCCGGGCTCTCCCTCATCTGCGGAGCGATCGGTTTGGTCGGGCTCATCCTCAGCTTCATCGGCGCTTTCGTTTCGCCGGTGCAATTCAGCTTCTCCTGGCTCTTCGGTTTCATTTTTTTCTTCACGCTTTGCATCGGCTGCCTTTTCTGGACGATCGTGCATCACGTGGTCGACGCGGAATGGTCGGTTGTCGTTAGGCGCCAGCTCGAGAACATCGCGCTCCTCCTGCCGGTGATGGCAGTGCTCTTTTTGCCGATCTTATTCTGGCGAAAATATCTTTACCGCTGGATGGACGTTCCGCGCGGCATGGACCCGGTGCTCGATGCCAAGCGCGGCTATCTCAACTGGGAGTTCTTTCTCTTCCGCGCGATCTTCTTTTTCGTCGCGCTCACTTTGGTGGCCTGGTTTTTACGGCGCTTCTCCGTCGATCAAGATCGCGACGGCAATCCGAAGTTCACGATCTGGATGCGGAAGGCGGCTTTCATCGGTCTGCCGCTCTTCGCGCTTTGCCTAACGTTCGGCGCCTTCGACTGGCTGATGGGCCTGAACTGGAAATGGTTCTCGACCATGTGGGGGCCCTACATTTTTGCCGGCACCGCGGGCAGCTCGATGGCGCTGCTTGTTCTTATCACCGCGGCATTGCAGCGGGCCGGTTATCTCAAAGGCGTCGTGACGGTCGAGCATTACCACATCATGGGGAAGTGGCTCCTCGCCTTTACCGTTTTCTGGGCCTACATCGGCTTCAGCCAATACATGCTTTATTGGTACGCGAATATCCCTGAGGAGACGCAGTATTTCATCATCCGAAACACGGAGTCATGGAACGTCCTTTCGTGGTTTCTCGTTATCTTTCGCTTCTTCGTGCCGTTCGCGCTCCTCCTCCCGCGCGTCACCAAAACAAACCTGACTTGGCTCTGCTGCATCTCGGGCTGGATCGTCTGCATGCAACTGCTCGACATGTACGTCATCGTCCTGCCCGCGCTCCACGGTACCGGCGTGCACCTCAGCATTTTGGATTTTCTGCCGCTCATCGGGATTGGCGGCACCCTCGCTTTCTTCTACCTGCGTATCATCGCCAGGACTTCCCTCTTTCCTGTGCGCGACCCGCGTTTGATCGAGTCGCTCCGCCTCACCAATTAGCCGTGCCTAACGACGAGACACTTCTTCATCCCGATCAGCCGCGCTTCCTCTTCTCCGCATGGCTCTGGGCAGTCCTGCTTTTCGTTTTCTTCGGCCTAATCGTCGCGATCACCTTCGGCGCGATGCGTCGAAGCTCGACCTACGAAGCGGACCGGGCCGCCGTGCGTGCTGAGAAACTGAAAACCGCGCGCGAAGACTGGAGCAAAACCGCCAACAGCTACGGCTGGGTGGATAAAACGAAAGGCGTCGCACACATCCCGATCGCGCGTGCGATGGAGCTGGAGTTGACCGATCTGCAGGGACGAAAGCCTGCCCCCGCCGGGCCGATCGCAACTCCCGCGCCAGCCGCCGTGCCGGTGACTGCCACCGGCGCACCGCAGCCGACTAATCCGCCTGTGACCGCTCCGCCGGCAACTTCTCCGACGCCAAAGCCCGTGTCGGTGGAGGGCTTGAATTCTGAAAATCGCGGGCAACCTGCGGGCGCGGACAACCCGCCTAACGCCCCGGCCGGAACGCAGCCGGGGTCTGGCGCTACGCCGGCCGCCGCGCCGCAATCGGCCACCGAAATTCCGCCGGTCACGCCGAGCGTGACTCCGGTGCAACACCCGGTGGGAACGCCGTTGCCAATTCGCGGCAAAACTACGCCTCCGCCGAAACCGTAAACGATGATCTTCTCTGACTTTATCTCCAACTTGAGGCGCCGTGACGCGAACGCCGCCGTCATCTTCGATCAGGAAGAACCAGTCGGCCGTGCGACTGATTTGGTGATGCCGCGCCGGCATTTTTTTCGCCGCCGCCGCGAGACTGGAAAAGCTGCCGCGTCTCGTTCACCGCTGACTTCGCCTAACGATCGATGAACACTTCTGTCCCGACAATTTCGGAGCCACCTCTGAGCGACGCAGAGGTGACGGCGAGCGACGTCGACCGCGTCGAGCGCGCATTGATCGACGCATCGACGCGGCTGCCCGTGCTCGTTTTTTACACTTCGGCGATCGCCTGGCTGATTCTCTCCACGCTCTTTGCCATCGTCGCTTATTTCAAACTGCACGCACCGGATACTCTGGCCGGAGTGGCTTCCCTCACCTGGGGCCGGCTGAGCCCGGTCCAGTTTGACCTGATGATATACGGCTGGGCGTCGATGGCTGGAATGGGCACCGCCATCTGGCTGATGGCGCGCC
>JACDGM010000033.1 GCA_013815325.1 Chthoniobacterales bacterium | reverse complement strand
GGAGTTGGCGTGGCGGTTGGCGTGGGCGTCGGGGTCGCGGTGGGGGTGGCCGTGGGAGTCGCTGTGGGACTTGGGGTAGGCGTCGGGGTCGCGGCGGGAGTTGGAGTTGGCGTGGCCGTGGGAGTTGGCGTGGCGGTCGGGGTAGGCGTCGGGGTCGCGGTGGGAGTTGGAGTTGGCGTGGCGGTTGGCGTGGGCGTCGGGGTCGCTGTGGGACTTGGGGTGGGAGTCGGGGTCGCGGTGGGAGTTGGCGTCGGTGTGGCCGTAGGAGTCGCTGTTGGGCTTGGGGTGGGAGTCGGAGTCGGTGTGGCACTGGTTTTTACCACAGCGAAGCTGACAGTCATTGACGCTCCGACGGTGCCCGTTCCGTCGGCTGCACTGTAAGGGGTGGCGACCAGGATGTGATTGCCCACGATCGGTACCCACGCTGTGTAAATTCCGTTACTGTCCCCAGCTACAGCGTATGGCGCTACGCTTTCCGTTCTTAGCAAGTTGCCATCCAAAATAAACTCCACGCTGGCTACTCCGGAAAGCGGGTCAGCCCGAACACTCAAACTATTTGTGAGGTCGTAGTTGTAGCCGTTAATAAACGGACCGACGACCGCGCCACCAGGAGCAGTAACGACTGTTAGTCCCGACAATTGCGGCCCGGGTGGTGTGGGAGTCGGCGTCGCGGTGGGAGTCGGTGTCGCCGATGGTGAAGGTGTAGGGGTGGGACTCCCGTTCGGGACTGTGTAGCTCTGCTCTGCGGACGGCAGGCTCTCCAAGCCGGTATTATCGTAAGCGGTTACTGCAAAAAAATACTGCGTTCCCACGTTCAGGCCGGTGATGCTGGTAGTGGTTGTCCCGACCGGTACAGTCAACGTGAAGGTATAGGTGCCACTCGCTGTCCCATAATAAAGATGATAACCGGCGATGTCTGACTCTGGATTGGCATCCCAAGTGGCGGTCACACTCGCCGCTGAAGAGATTCCACAGAGGAAGCAGAAGGCGAAGGCTCCGGCGGCGACAGTTTTAAAACGCTCCAAAAATCGTGGATTAGTCATAGTGATTATGGAAATTATAGCAATGCCCGTGCCGCAAAGTCTAAAATCGTGCGTAACCTTGGCCCATCGATCTCCGCTGGTTTCCCAGGTGAGGGCAGCGCCGCCGAAGTGCGGCGATCGAAGCTTTCAGCCGCAGTGAATGCGATGCGGGGGCGACCAGCCCGCGAACATGGCCGCCGCACGAGCGCCTGAAGCGGGAAAGAATCAGCCAGGCTCGGCAGCGCCGCCTTTGGAACTGAGCCGGCTCGACAAATAGCCGCTCGTCCCGGTTAGACAAAAATTTCGGGCGGCGGCGTTTGTTTTATGAATCCAAGTGACCTGATGCCTGCATCCCACCTTCGACGCGACGCCGCACTTCTCTTCCTGCGGCCCCTCTCTTTATTCATCTGAATTCAACCACAGCCTAACGACTATGTTTTTCGAATCATTTTTCCAGGACGTCCGGATCGGTCTGCGGATCCTGAGCAAAGAAAAAGTGTTTTGCCTGCTCGCCGTCACCGTGCTCGCGCTCGGGATTTGCGGCGTGACGACGCAGTTCACGATCGTCAACGCGCTCGTCCTGCGCGGCTTTTCCTTCCCTCATCCCGAGCAGTTGGCGGCTGTCGGTTTGATCGATCCGCAGGCCAACGACCAGCAGAACAACAACGGTGCGGGCAACATCCCCTCGAGCCAGGACTACGAGGATTTTCGTGCGGCACAGAAGTCCTTCTCGCTGATGTCGGCGTACCTCAACGGCTCGACCATCAACGTGACTTATAAAGGGAAACCGCAGCGTTACACCGGCGCCTACGTGACGGAAGATTTTTTCAAGATCATCGCAGCCGCGCCGATTCTTGGTCGCGATTTCGCCGCAGCTGATAACAAACCGGGCTCAGAAAAGGTGGCGCTTCTCGGCTACGAAATTTGGAAACGTGATTTCGACGGCGATCCGAAAATCGTCGGGCAAGCCATCCGCATCAATGGCCGCGCCGCCACCGTCATTGGAGTGATGCCGGAGGGCTTTAAATTCCCGCAAGCAGAGCAGCTCTGGGTTCCGCTCTACAACGAATACCCGCCCAAAGAGCGCGGCGATCCCCAAGGGCTTGGACCGCAAATCATGGGCCGGCTCAGGCAGGGCGTCAGCCTCGATCAGGTGAACGCCGAATACGTCGGCCTCGCGAAACGGATGGCGCACGACAATCCGAAAACCAACGGACAACTCACTTCCGCCAGCGTGCAGCCGCTCCTCAACAGTTTCACCGGCCCGCAACTGCGCCAGACGGTTTACGCCATGCTCGCGGCGGTGCTGCTCGTGCTCGTGATCGCCTGCGTCAATGTCATGAACATGCAATTCGGGCGGGCCGCGCTCCGCGCCAAAGAGCTCGCAATTCGCGGCGCCCTCGGGGCTGGCCGCTGGCGCCTCGTTAGGCAAATGCTCACCGAGAGTCTGCTTGTCGCCGTGCTCGGTGCGGCCGCGGGGATCGGGCTTGCTTATGCGGCCGTCGCGCAAATAATTCGCGCCACCTCCACCTTTGCTTTCCCGCTGCCCTATTGGGTGGTCTTTAAAATCGACGCGCCGGTTCTGCTCTTCACCATCGGGATCACCTTGTTCGCGACGCTCCTCTCCGGCTTCGTCCCCGCCTGGCTGAGCGCGCGCGCGAATCCGGCCGAGATGATGAAAGAAGGCGGCCGCGGCAACAGCAGCCGGCTTGTGCAGATCATTACCCGCGTGCTTGTGGTCGGCCAAATCGCGTTGACCGCCGCGTTGCTTATTGCCGCGACGCTCCAGATCAAATCGATCCGCAACCAAAACACGCTCGACTACGGCTACGATGACAAGGGGATTTACACCGCGCGGATGGGTTTGTTCGAAGGCGATTACCCGACCCCGGAAGCGCGCCGGCAATTTTTCCTGCGTGGCTTGCGCGGGCTGCGCAACAATCCAGCCTTCGACGGTGCGGCCATGACCGATCGGTTCCGCATGACCTTCGGCAACTTCGGTCAATACGAAGTCGATGGAAAAAGCTACGTGACCGATCGGGACCGGCCCTTCGGCAATTCCGAGTCGGTCTCCGATGGTTACTTCACCGCACTCGGGCTGAAGATTCTCGAAGGGCGCGATTTCACGATCGACGACCGGGATAGCAAACAACCGGTCGCAATCGTGAACAGCGGATTTGCGAAGAAATACTATGGTAACGAGAGCGCTCTGGGCCGGCGCGTCCGCCGCTTCAATCCGGCGCAGCCTGAACAATGGCGCACGATCGTTGGCGTGGTGCCGGAGACGCAAATGCGGGGGCCGTTCAATCAGCAAACCGACAACAGTGGCTTTTATACGCCGCTGCTCGGCAGCGATCAGTCGCCGCAGTTTGCCACGCTCATCGTTAGGCCGCATCCAGGCCAGAACGCGGAAACGCTCGCGCCTGCGCTCACCCAGGCGGTCGCGCAACTCGATCGCGATCTGCCGGTTTACTTCGGCGGCACGGCCGCGCATTTGCACGATGAAATTCTTGGCGGCAATCGGCTCATCGCTAATCTTTTCACTATCTTTGGCGCGGTCGCGGTCGTGCTCTCGGCGGTCGGGCTTTACGGTGTGATGAGCTTTTCCGTGAGCCAGCGCACGCAGGAGATCGGCATTCGGATGGCGCTCGGCGCCGATGCACGCCGCATCCTGCGAATGGTCATGGCGCAAGGCGCCTGGCAGGTGGTGATCGGGCTGGTGCTCGGCGCGGGCAGCGCGGCACTTTTGCTCGGCGCGATCGGCACCGAGGCGCTGCAGAATTTCCTCTTCGGCGTCAACGCGCACGATCCTCTCATCTACAGCTCGGTCGCCGCGCTGCTCGCTTCGGTCGCCGCCGTTTCCTGCCTCGTGCCGGCGCTGCGCGCGACGCGCGTTAATCCGATGGTCGCCTTGCGCGCGCAGTAACCTCCTGCTCTACCACGAGCACGATTACGAGAAGAAGCGCGAGTGGAAGCTCTGTGCTTAATTTCCCCCCTATGCAAAAAGTCGCGGGCCACATCGTCGCGCGGCTGACGAAGGCTGGCTTCACCGCTTATTTCGCCGGCGGCTGCGTCCGCGATCTCCTCCGTGGCGAGGCGCCGAAAGACATCGACATCGCGACCGACGCCCGCCCCGAAGAGGTGCAGAAAATTTTCGCGCGCACCTACGCCGTCGGAGCCCATTTCGGCGTTGTCGTGGTGCTGGAAGAGGGGCTCCAATTCGAGGTTGCGACTTTCCGCTCCGATGGCGCCTATCTCGATGGCAGAAGGCCTGCCGAGGTCCACTTCTCCTCGCCGGAAGAAGACGCGCGGCGGCGCGACTTCACGATCAACGGGATGTTTTTCGATCCGCCTAACGGCGCCGTGATCGACTTCGTGGGCGGACGCGCCGATCTGGCGACGCGGGTCGTTAGGGCAATTGGCGAACCGGCGGAGCGTTTCGAGGAAGATCGTTTGCGGCTCCTGCGCGCGGTCCGTTTCGCCACCGTCCTGGAGTTCGAAATCGAGCCGACGACTTGGAACGCGATCATTAGGACGGCGGGCAGCATCAGCGAGATCAGCGCCGAACGAATCCGCGAAGAGCTTATCCGCATCTTCCTTTCTCCCCAGCGCGTACGCGGCTGGGACTTGCTCGATCGCAGCGGGCTCCTGGAGCAAATCCTGCCCGAGCTCGCGGCAATGAAAGGCTGCGAACAGCCGCCGCAGTACCATCCGGAAGGGGACGTCTTCGAGCACACCCGCTTGATGCTCGAACTTCTGCCTAACGACGTCTCGCTGCCGCTCGTTTTTAGCGTCCTCTTTCACGACATCGGCAAACCGCCGACTGCAACCGTCGATGAGACCGGCCGCATTCGTTTCAACGGCCATGACCGCCTCGGCGCGGAGATGGCCGAAGCGATCATGCAGCGGCTCCGTTTCACTCGCGCCGAGATTGACGCCACGGTGGAGGCGGTGCGTCAGCACATGGTTTTCAAAGATGTGCCGAACATGCGCCTCGCGAAGCTGAAGCGCTTCATGGCGCGGCCGACTTTCACCGACGAGCTGGAACTGCATCGCGTCGATTGCACGAGCAGTCACGGGATGCTCGATAATTACGAGTTCCTCAAGGAGAAAGCGCAAGAGTTTGCGCACGAGCCGATCATCCCGCCCCCGCTCGTGAGGGGCGGCGACCTGATCGCGCTCGGGATGAAACCCGGCCCCCGTTTCGGCGAGATTCTCGAAGCGGTCGAGACGCGGCAACTCGAAGGAAACCTGCGCGATCGCGAGGAGGCGCTCGCCTGGGTGAAGAATTTTCTCGCCACAGATCAACACGGATGAAACACAGATTGGGAGAAGAGATTCTGCGGCCTCCGTCGCTTTTATCTGTGACAATCTGTGTTCATCTGTGGCGAAAATTCATTAGCGTCAGCGAGCTATGAAGATCCTCATGATCAGCAGCGAAGGCTGGCCGCTCGCCCGTTCCGGCGCGCTCGCCGACGTCCTCGCGGCCCTGCCTCGCGCTCTAAAAAAGCGCGGTCACGAAGTGGCCCTCGCGATGCCCTACTATCGCGAAGTGCGCAATCATGCCGAGATCGCCACGCGCACGCTTCCGGTGAACATCGAGATTTCTCTCGGTGCGCAAAAGCAGATCGCCCAAGTGCTTGAAGCGAAGACTCCCGAAGGTCTGCAGATATTTTTCATTCGGTGCGACAAATTTTTTGATCGGTCGGCGGTCTATGGAGAAAAGGGCGAGCCCTACCGGGACAATGCCGCCCGCTTCATCTTCTTCAGCAAAGCTGCCGTCGAGCTGGCGCGGCGCATGACCCCCACGCCCGAAGTGCTGCATGCGCACGATTGGAGCGCCGCGCTTCTGCCGGCGCTGGTGCGCGAGCAGCGGTTGCCTTTCGCTTCCGTTCTCTCAATTCATCATCTCGCGGAACAGGGGAGTTTCCCGGCCACGGATTTTGGCCTAACGAATCTGCCGTCGCGCTATTTCGAGCCAGCGGGCGTTGAATTCTTCGGCCGGCTCAACCTTCTCAAAGCCGGTATTGTCTTTGCCGACCGCATCGTGGTCTCGGGTGAACCATACGCCCATGCGATCCAGACTCCGTCGTTAGGCGAAGGCCTCGAGTATGTCCTGCGCGAGCAGGCCAGTCGCCTCGCCGGCATTCTGCCGGGCGCGGATACGCAGCGCTGGAATCCGCTGACAGATCCATTTCTTGCCGGCCGCTACGGCGCCGGCTCACTCGAATTGAAAGCCGCCTCGCGCGCCGCGCTCCTCGCCGATCTCGGCCTCGCGCCCGCCCCGCGCGGCCCCGTCTTCGGCATGGTCACGCGCCTGGTGGGCGAGAAAGGTTTCGACATTCTGCTCCCGGTTCTCGATCGCCTCCTCGCCGACGACATGCGTCTCGTTATTCTAGGCAAAGGTGAGCCCGCTTACGAGACCGCGCTCGGCGTCGCGGTCCGGAAATTTCCCACCCGCCTGGCTTACCGGCACGATTACGACGAAGCCCTCGCGCACCTGATCGAGGGCGGAAGTGACATCGCGCTGATTCCTTCGCGGGTGGAACCGGGCGGCTTCAGCGCCATGCACAGCTTGCGTTATGGCGTCCTGCCCGTGACGCGTGCGAGTCGCGGGATTGAGCAGATCATTACCGATTACGATCCTGCCGCGGACTCGGGCCACGGCTTCCTTTTTTACAAATACGGGAGCGAGCCGTTCTGGGACGCGATCAAGCGGGCGCGCGAAGTGTTCGCCGATCGGTCGGAATGGGAACGCCTGATGAAGCGCGCGCTGGCGCTTGATTTCTCCTGGGCGCAGGCGGCGGAGCGCTATGAAGAGTTGTATGGCGGGTTGATCGCGCGCGCGGCTGCGGCCTGAGATCAATCTCGCTGAAGGCGGCGAAGGACGACACTAAGGACTGGGCCGGACAGGCGTAGACGCAGGCTTACTGTAGTCTCAGCGATGCTGTCGTCAGTGAAGATGAGGAGGTTACCCTTACCGTGAACGTTGGCGGTCTCGATGAACTACAGCTGGCGCGGCCACTTGTGCGGCGTGAACGTTTTGTCGTGGAAGCTCATCGGAATGTAGTCCAGGCGCGTGTTCTGGGGCCTGTTGCAGTCGGGATTGTGCAGGAGGCCTGAATGGTGGGGCAAATCCAGGTCTGTCGGGTCGCCCGAAGGGACTAAGCGCTGCGATCGAAGCGTTGCTGAAGTCCGCCGCGTCGCCCGATGCGCCGCCGCGGGTGATTTGCGGCCAACTGCCACTGCGCTGCACGGAAAGATCGGCAGCCACGAAGAGACTGTGGAGGTTCGCAAGGCATTGGACGCGTTGGGCTCGACTGTGTATCTCGGCATAAATTGGAAAGAGCATCGTCCCTAGAATGGCTTTCATGGCGGGTGAGATCAGCGGGCGGACGCGACGGCGGTCAAGGGTTACTTGCAAGCAGTTCGGCGCCTGTAGCGTCCGCTGTCTACGCGGATCGGCCGCGCGAGGAAATGCCGGGGAATTTCTTGCCAAGCAAATGCCGCTCGCTATCAAAGCGGAGGAACAATGACGCAAGCAGAACTCACGCTCCCACGCCGCTCGTTTGGCCAGACGATGCGTGCCGATGTCTGGTGGGCGCAGCCGCTGGTCGTCTTCCTCGGGCTCGGAGCATTTGTCGTTTATTCGACTTGGGCCGCTTTTCAGGGCCGCAACTATTTTTTCGGCCCTTATCTCTCGCCATTCTATTCCCCGGAGATTTTCGGGCCTTCGCCGCACAGCTGGTTTGGGCCGAAGCCCGGTTGGTGGCCGGCCTGGCTGCTCTTCTCGCCCGCGCTCCTCGTCCTTTGGGCGCCGGGTGGATTTCGCCTTACCTGCTATTACTATCGCGGCGCTTACTACAAAGCATTTTGGGCTGACCCGCCCGCCTGCACGGTCGGCGAACCGCGTAAGAGCTATCTGGGCGAGCGCTCCTTCCCGCTCATCATGCAGAATGTGCATCGCTATTTCCTCTATATCGCGCTGCTCTTTCTTCTTGTTCTTCTGCACGATGTTTGGCGAGCGCTTTGGTTCGCCGACCCCATCACTGGCGCCGTTTCTTTCGGCCTCGGCGTAGGCACACTCGTCCTCGCGGTCAATGTCGTCCTGCTCGGCGGCTATACCATTGGCTGTCACTCGCTCCGCCACCTCGTGGGCGGCTTTCTCGATCAATTCTCGAAGTCGCCCGCTTGTTACCGCGCCTATGCCTGCGTCGGCTGTTTTAACCGACGCCACATGCTCTGGGCCTGGATGAGTTTGTTCTGGGTCGCCTTTTCCGACGTCTATGTGCGCTTATGCTCGTTAGGCGTGTGGCACGATTTCCGAATCTTTTGATCGGGTGGAAGCCCGACGCAAGCTCGCAATGATCGGCTACCGGCCCAGCCTGCCCCAGCTCGATGCAGAGCTGCGCGCAGCTATCGTGCAGCGCATTGTCGGCGCGCTCGCGCCCGAGAAAATCCTACTCTTCGGCAGCCGCGCTCGACAGACTCATCGGCCCGACAGCGATATCGATCTTTTGGTTGTTAAAGAGTCGACGGAGCCGCGCTACAAACGAGCGGTGCCAGCCTACGCCGCTCTGGCCGATCTCCCTATCGAGGTCAACACGGAGGTGATTGTTTATACGCCGCAAGAAATCCGTGACTGGAGTGAAGCATCGGCGGCCTTTGTCACCACTGCGCTGCGCGACGCGCAGGTTCTATATGAACGGTAACCCCGAAAGTGCGCGCGCCTGGTTGCAGAAAGCCGGGAGCGATCTCGCGGCGGCGGATATTTGCCTCGCCGTAGACAAGGCGCTGGATGCGGCCTGCTTTCACTGTCAGCAGGCGGCCGAAAAAGCCGTAGCTTTCCGCGCGCCAGAGGCAATTCATCAGATGGTGGTCGAACATTGGCCAGCGGTCTGATTCCTTCTCGAACGACGATGTCTGATTACGAAACCTTCACGCACGATGTCCTGGTCATCGGCGCGGGCGGAGCTGGTCTGCGCGCGGCGATCGAGGCCTCGGCCGCGGGCGTCAAGGTGGGGATGGTTTGCAAGTCATTGTTAGGCAAAGCCCACACCGTGATGGCCGAAGGTGGCATCGCGGCCGCCCTCGCGAATGTGGACGATCGCGATAACTGGCAGGTTCATTTCGCCGACACGATGCGGGGCGGGCAATACGTCAATAACTGGCGCATGGCCGAGCTGCATGCCCGCGAAGCGCCCGCCCGCGTGCGCGAACTGGAAAGCTGGGGCGCGGTCTTCGATCGGACGAAAGACGGTCGCATTTTGCAGCGAAACTTCGGCGGTCACAAATACCCGCGCCTCGCCCACGTGGGCGACCGCACCGGTCTCGAAATGATCCGCACGCTCCAGGATCATGGCATCCATGAAGGCATCGATGTGCACATGGAGCACACCATCCTAAGTCTCTTGAAACAAGGGGACCGGGTCGTTGGCGCCTTCGGCTACGATCGTGAGCGCGGCCGGTTCAAAATTTTCCGCGCCAAGGCGATCGTCCTCGCCACCGGCGGAATTGGGCGCGCCTTCAAGATCACGAGCAACAGCTGGGAATACACGGGCGACGGGCACTCGTTAGGCTACCATGCCGGCGCGGAGCTGATCGACATGGAGTTCATCCAATTCCATCCCACCGGGATGGTCTGGCCGCCCAGCGTGCGCGGGATTCTGGTGACGGAAGGCGTGCGCGGCGAAGGCGGCATCCTAACGAACAAAGAAGGCAGCCGCTTCATGTTTGACGACATCCCCGATAACTACCGGGCGCAGACCGCCGCGGATCCGGAGGAAGGCTGGCGCTATTGCCAGGGCGACAAGAACGCCCGCCGGCCGCCGGAGCTGCTCACGCGCGATCACGTCGCGCGCTGCATCGTGCGCGAAATCAAAGCGGGCCGCGGCAGCCCGCACGGCGGAGTCTTTCTCGATATCGCCTGGATTAAGAGCAAGCTTTCGAACGGCGAGGAATACATCAAGCGCAAGCTCCCGAGCATGTATCATCAGTTTAAACAACTGGCCGATATCGATATCACCGAGGAGCCGATGGAGGTCGGCCCGACCACCCATTACGTAATGGGCGGCATCCGGGTTGATGCCGACACTCAGATGTCGCGCGTCCCCGGCCTCTTCGCCGCGGGCGAATGCGCCGCTGGAATCAACGGTGCAAACCGGCTGGGCGGGAATTCGCTTTCCGATTTGCTCGTATTCGGAAAACGCGCGGGCGAGTTCGCGGCGAAGTTTTCTCTGCAGAACTCGTTAGGCGAAGTCCATCCTGACCGGCTGGACGAGAGCGCGCGGCAAGCGCTCGAGCCATTCGCGCGCGACACCAGGGCGGGTGAAGGTCCTTATCAAGTGCAGAAGGACTTACAGGAAATGATGCAAGATAAAGTCGGAATCGTTAGGCGGGAAGACGAAATGCGTGCTGCGATTGAGGGCCTCAGTGAGCTGGCCAGGCGCGCCGGACGCGTCGGCTTGGAGGGCAACCGCGAGTTTAACCCCGGCTGGCACACCGCGCTCGATCTGCCCAACTTGCTGACGGTTTCCGAGGCGGTGACGCGCGCCGCGCTCGAGCGCCAGGAAAGCCGCGGCGCACAATTTCGCGAGGATTATCCCGAGAAGAGCGCAGAGTTTGCGAAGGTAAACACCGTCATCTGGCAAGGTGAAGATGGCCGGATGCAAATTCGGCGCGACGCCATTCCGGAAATGCGAAACGATTTGAAACAAGTCATCGAGGAGATGGGATGAAAGAGCATTCTGTCATCGCGATCGCATTTAAACTTGGGGAAAGAATTGTCATCCCGAGCGCA
The DNA here is from genome assembly GCA_013815325.1 of Chthoniobacterales bacterium. Taxonomy (GTDB): domain Bacteria; phylum Verrucomicrobiota; class Verrucomicrobiia; order Chthoniobacterales; family UBA10450; genus Palsa-1392. The sequence continues at coordinate 30,372 of JACDGM010000033.1, read as the reverse complement.
GCGAGGGACCCCGCGCGTCAGGCGCGGCGCTCGTTAGGGAAATGCGGTTCCTACTTTGCTCCGGAGATCCCTCGCTCCGCTCGGGATGACAGCAATAGGACCCGCCTTAAATCGGCAAGTGCATGAAAACTGCCGTCTTCAAAATATGGCGCGGCGATGCGAGCGGCGGCGCCTTCCGCGATTACACGGCGGAAGTGTCCGAAGGCATGGTCGTGCTCGACGCAATCCACGACATCCAGGCAATGCAGGCAAACGACCTCGCCTGCCGCTGGAATTGCAAAGCAGGCAAGTGCGGCTCCTGCTCGGCGGAAGTAAACGGCATGCCGAAGCTTCTCTGCATGACGCGCCTGAACGATCTCCCGCTCGACAAACCAATCACGATCGAGCCGATGAAGGCCTTTCCGCGACTGAAGGATTTGATCACGGATGTCTCCTGGAATTTCGCCGTGAAAAAGCGCATCAAGCCCTTCAAACCGCGCCCGCCAGATGCCCCTGACGGCACCTGGCGCATGGCGCAGGAGGATGTCGATCGCGTCCAGGAATTCCGCAAATGCATCGAATGCTTCCTCTGTCAGGACGTCTGCCATGTCCTGCGCGACCATCACAAGCACGACCAGTTCATCGGCCCGCGCTTCCTCGTTTACGCCGCCGCGCTCGAGATGCACCCGCTCGACACCGAGGATCGCATCGCGGAATTGCGAGAGGCGCAGGGCATCGGATTTTGCAACATCACGAAGTGCTGCACCAAGGTCTGTCCTGAGAATATCGAAATCACCGACAACGCGATCATTCCGCTAAAGGAACGCGTGGTGGACGAGTTTTACGATCCTCTGGGCTGGCTCTGGAAAAAGGTCCGGCGCCGCCAGGAACGCCCGCCCGCGCATATCTCCTAACGAACATGAGTGAGCTGAAACCGCTCTCAAAAGAAGCCATCCCGTCCGCGCTGGAAAAAGCGGAGCGTTACCGTCTCCTTAACGAACCGGCCGAAGCTGAAAGCATTTGCCTCGACGTTCTGCAAACGGATCCGGAGAATCAAAGGGCGTTGATTACGCTTCTGCTCGCAGTGACCGACCGTTTCAGCAAGGGCTACGGAGTCAGCGACACGCAGGCGAACCAACTCCTCGCGCGCGTCAAAGGTGATTATGAGCGCGCCTATTACACGGGCATTCTGGCCGAGCGCCGGGCCAAGGCGCGGCTCGCCCAAGGTTCGCCGGGCGCGAGTCACTATGCTTACGATGGCTTGCGTGACGCGATGGCCTGTTTCGAGAAAGCCGAAGCAATGCGGCCACCGGGAAATGACGACGCCTTGCTGCGCTGGAATACCTGCGCGCGAATGATCGAGAGAAACAAGTTAGTCGCGCGGGACGAAGAAAAAATCGAGCCGCCGCTCGAATAGTGTAGCGCTCGCTTTCCGCAGCGGGTAACCCCAGCGGCTCGCCGACGCCTGGCGCTCTGATGCGCTGTGAGACAGCTATAACCAAAAGACGGAGCCGCAGCGCAGGGCGCGCGGTCGGGACTAAAATTGGCGACCGCAACAGGCCGCCGCTACAGAAGAGACTGTGAAACCTGCCGCGGAAATCGAGCGCGATCCGGCAGCGGTGCGTGCCATGTTCGGACGCATCGCCCGGCGCTATGATCTGGCCAATCATCTGCTCAGCGGCGGGTGCGATTTTTGGTGGCGTCACCGCGCGTCCGAGATCGTTAGGCAGTGGCAGCCGCGGCGGCTCCTCGATCTCGCGACCGGCAGCGGCGATCTCGCCCTGGCGATCGCGCGAAAACTCCCCGCCACGGAAATAACCGCGGCGGATTTCTCGACTGAGATGCTGGCGGTGGCGCGGGCGAAGGGCCTAACGAATACAGTGCTGGCCGACGCGCTCCAGCTGCCCTTCGATGGCGCGAGCTTCGATGCCGTGACGGTGGCCTTCGGTCTGCGCAACATGAAAGATTGGAGCGCGGCACTTCGGGAGATGAGGCGGGTGCTAGCGTCCGAAGGTCACCTCTTGGTCCTCGATTTCTCGATCCCGCGTCGTCCTTTCAGTTCGTTTTACCGATTTTATCTGCACCGCTGCCTGCCGTGGCTCGCGGGCGTCGTGACCGGCGAGAAGGAGGCCTATGACTATCTCGGCGCCTCTATCGAAAAATTTCCGAGCGGTCAAGCGATGACCGTGTTGCTCGAAGCGAATGGTTTCCGCTCCGCAACCGCAACGCCGCTCACGGGCGGGGTCGCGACCATCTACGTCGCGCGCTAGCGGGTGTAGCGGCGACTCTTTGTCCCAGTGGCCGAACGGCCGTCCCTACACCGCTTCAGCCGGCAGCGTTGCCGACGCGCCTTATCCTCCCGTGGGTGGCGCGGGAGCAGGCGAACTGCTGACCGCCGGACTGGGCATGGAGCTTGCGGCAGGTAAGGACGGCGCTGCTCTCGCGGCCGCTTTCGTTAGCGGCAATTTAAAGGCGGTAAAATCCGGGTTACTTATCACAAAGGTGCCATCGCGGCTGTCGACCTTTGCAAACCACATCGTGTTATCGGTTCGTCCCCCGATCGTCAGTTTGTGCAAAGTCTTCGGATCCGGGGAAGCCGCGAAAGTAAGCACCAGTTGCGCCTGCTCGAAACCTTGCGCCGAAGTTGTCGCCCCGGCCCAGCGAACTGCGCGGAGCGAAGCCAGCGTATTGATTAAAGACTGCACATCCGTGTCATCCACCGCAGCGTCGCCTTTGGTCGCTTTCCAACTCTGCGGACCAATCCTTTCGAATGACTCCTCCCGATCGGTCACACGGGCGAAGTGCTGGATCTCGTTAGGTTTGAATTTAAAAATCGCTAGCTCCTGCCACTGCGAAGGGTCACTCCAGATTTGCGGTAGAAGCTGCCGATTCACCGCCACGATGAAAGGTTCTTCGCCGACCCGGGCATAGACTTCGTCGCCCTCGGTTTTGCCAAACGAGAGCGTCAGGAAGGGATGTTCGCCCGCCGCGGTCTCGGCCGTATTTTCGGACGCGAAAGAACCAAACGTCAGTTGCAGTGAGGGGTGATCGAGACCGTACTTCGGAAGGTCGGACGCAGTGTCGGCGACGAACTTCATCACTTGTTGCTCGTTCAAAGTGCTGAGCAAACGCCGCACCTCTTCGCCGTTGGCCGGATCGCTATTCTTGCTCGCGATCGTCCAGGCTTCGCCCTTGCGCGCGAGCACGATCTCCGGTTGTCCCGCGCCTTGAATGTGAATGCGGTCGAGGTTATCGCCATCCAGCCTAACGAGATGCCGGTCGCGCAAGTCATTCGGGCGAACCGTGAGAATCTCGCCAGTTTTTTTCGGCAGGGCGTAGACGCCTTGGCGCGGAAGAAAACGCGCAAAGACCTGGTCCTTCTTTCTCTCGGGCGCGTCGCCGATCTGGAGCGTTTCACCCTGCTTGTCATCCGCGCCGTAAATCGTGATGGAGCCGCGCGGCTCGGCCAAACCGTAGGTGTGCAAGTCGCCGCTCCCATCGCCGACGAACTCCTCGATCCGCGCGTTTGTGACCTGCGCGAGCAAGTCGCCAATTTTTTGATCATCCCCCCGCGCCTGCAGCGGCTTCACCAGCTCCCAGTGTTCGTTCTTCTTCGCCAGCTCGATCTCACCCGCAGGACTCTTCAGGACGGCGCGGGTCACCTGCGCTGTCGTTAGGCCGGTCAATTTGCGATCGCGAAAATCATCCGGCTTTTTCGCGATGTCGTTCCGCACCGTCTGCCCCGCGATAAAGACATCCTTCGCCTCACCGAGCCGGACATACATCTGACTCTGCAGTGCCGCCTCCTTACCGAAACGAATCTCGGGCGGCGCATCCGGCATGAGCAGCTTCAGCCGCAGCTTTGGCTGGATGACGCCGAACTCGGCCAGGCTGGCCTTATCGACCTTCGGGTCACCTTTCCCAGGGATGATGGCGAATTTCTGCCACGTCTCGAGATCGGAAATCAGGTTATCGACCGCGGTTGCATCCGCCTGATCCTGGACCGGGGCAGTCAGGCGCCACTTCCCGTTTTGTCGATGCAGCTCGATTCGCTCGTCGCCGTTCTGGATGACGATTCCTTCCAGCTTCTCCCGATCGAGACTAATGACGTTGCCTGCCTGGCGTTTCGTCTCCGCGGTATTAGGCTTCGTGCTCTCGAAATACTTGATCCAGACCCCGAGCGCGACCGCGAGGATGAGAAGAAGCAGCGTCGTCCGAAGTCTCATGGGATACACTCGTTAGGCGCGACGCTTCCACCAGACGATCAGGCCGAGCAGAGCGGGAATCAGGGGCATGAGCACCAGGATGATCCAGCGCAGGTTATGGAGGGCATGTTCGTCGAGAGTGAAGGTAAGCACTTGCGGAATCTTCGGCGCGATGCCGATGAGCTGTTCGCGGCTGAGGAGCCAGTTGATGCTCGCAGACACGAAGTCCAGCCCTTGCTGTCCCTGGGTGAGTGCATCGTCATGAATAAAGGTGGTATTGGCGACCACGACCAGGCGCGCGGAGTTGATCTGCACCCGCTGATCAGCGCTCCCGCCTTTCTCCACGGCGGCCGCGATCGTTAGGGGATCGCCATGGTCTTTGGCCGGGTCGAACTGAAGCAATGCCTCATCATCCGAGTAATAATTTGTCTCACCCCAATAACCTTTCTCCGCCTGTGCCAGCGGCCATAAGCGGATATTCGCCGCGGCCAGGGCCTGCGCGGGTTGCAGCGTGAGCGAACTGGTCGCCCCGAGAAAAGGCGCGCGCACGTCTGCGAGCCGTTGTGTGACAGAGTTATCCGGCAGGAAATGCGCCACGACATCGCGCACCCGCGCGACCTCCTGGATGCCGGTCTTAACCATCGCCATGAGCCGGTCATCGTCGATCTTGACACCGAGTTCGTTGAGGAATGCGGTCAGCTTTGGCGTCTTCGCTGCAGGATCGATGAGCAGGAGAATGCGCCCGTCCTTGTTCCAGAAGTCGCGCAGCAATTTCATCTCGCGATCGGAAGGGTCATACTGCGGCCCGGCGATCATCACCACCTTTATGTCCGCCGGTATAGCCGGCACTTCGAAAAGATTCAGCTCCTGGAACTGGACGTTTTCATTCTCGATAAACGTCTTCAAAACCGAAATGGAACTCGCTCCGGCAAGCGGCGGCTCCTTATGCCCGGCGACATAACCGACTAGGTTTTTCTTCCCTTCCACAACGTCGATGAGCGCGCCCGTGATTGCCTGTTCGCCCTTGAAAGCAGTGATCTGCAGTTCTTCGCCGGTCATCGGATTGCCCTGGCTGGTCTCCGCCATCTCCGAAGCCTTCACAGTCTTGTTGCGGCCCTGGTAATCGAGAATCAGAACACTCTCATCTGTCACCACTTTATACTTGCCGAGCAATTCTTTCGCCCTCGTTAGGCTGCGTTCCGGGTCGACGTACTCGACGTCTATCTTCCCGCGCGCGGCGTATTGGTATTCCGTAAGGAGGTTCTGCACATCCGCGGTGATAGGATTGTTGCCCGCGAAGAAGACAGTCATGCGCACCTTCCCCGAGATGCCCGCAAGAAAATGCTTCGTTTTGTCGGAAAGCGCGTACTTCTTGTCCCGCGAATAGTCCCAGCGCCGGTAATGCTCGAACCCGAGATAATTCACCATCGCGGCGAGCACGATCACAATCGCGACCTGCAGGATAACGTTCAGGCCGATCTGGAAACGGTGGATTTTTCTCGGCTGGTTGGGCGGAGAAGCGTCGTCAGTCATCGCTTAGAGCCTCCACTTCCGCGATTGGAAGGCTTGATAGGTGAAAGTCAGCATCACAATCGTTAGGCTGAGATAAAGGACGATCGGGCGGGTGTCGATCTGGCCCCGAGAGAGCGTCCCCATCTGTTCGATCGCGGAAAAGTAACCGAGCAACTGCCGGGTCTCCGAGCTGATGTCGAGAAGGATGAAAGAAACCAACCCGAGAAAGAAAAGCAGCGTGATAGAGGCGAACGATATGATCGCGGCGACGATCTGGTTTTTCGTCAGGACCGAGGCGAAACATCCTATTGAGAGGTAGAACATCCCGAGGAGAAGGAGCATCAGGTAGGCGCCGAGGTAAGCGCCAGTCGAACTCGCCGCCGACTGATGGGTGATTGCCTGGAAGATGACAAAATAGAGAACAGTTGGAAGCCAGAGGACGATGTAAAAGAAGAGCGCGCCGAAATATTTCGAAAGCACCACCTGCCAGTCGCGCACCGGCGCAGTCATGAGTGGTTCGATCGTGCCGAGTTTAAATTCCTCGGAAAAAAGACGCATGGTGATGAGCGGGAAAACAAGAACAAAGGCGAACCAAAAGAAGACGGAGTTAAAGAAAGCTTCCTCGACCGAGTAAGGCACCGGCCGTTGGTTCATGAAGGAAATTTGGAAGTAAAAGTCGACTCCGCTCACGAGGAGGAAGAAGACAAGGACAATGTAAGCGATCGGAGAGTAGAAGTAGCTCCTGATTTCGCGGGAGAGAAGAGTGATGAACTTGGTCATCGGTCTTTTGCTAGGAACGCGCGCGGTTTGTCATCCTGAGCGTAGCGAAGGACCTCGCAGGCGTTGTCCGACTTCGTTCGCTCGTGGGACATCGAAGGTGGCTTGGGAGGTCCTTCGCCGCGCTGCGCCGGCTCAGGATGACAGGCGGTAGGATGGCCGGTGAGTAACTTCATGCATCGTCCGGATGGGTTATCTCCACGAAGACATCCTCGAGAGTGGCCTTGCGTTGCGATAACTCGCGCACCACCCATTTCCGGTCACTCGCCAGTTGAAAAACTTCCGACCGCACATCGGCGCCTGCTTCCACCCGGAGGGAAAAGATTTGCCAGTCGCCTTCACTCGTTAGGCTGACGTCCTTCACGCCCGCCACCTTTTTCAACTCTTCGACGCCGTCGTCCGAGCCCGTCTTCGCCTCCAGCACGACTCCGCTCGCCGACCGCATCTGGTGAAGCAGGTTTTCCGGCGTGTCGCAGGCTTCTATCCGGCCTTTGTTGATGATGATGACGCGGCTGCAAGTCATCTCCACTTCCGGCAAAATGTGGGTCGAAAGCAGAATCGTGTGCTGGCGTCCGAGGTTCTTAATCAAGTCGCGCACTTGGCGAATCTGATTCGGGTCCAACCCGCTTGTCGGCTCATCGAGAATCAGCAGATCGGGCTCGTTCACGAGCGCGTCCGCCAGACCGACGCGTTGGCGGTAGCCTTTGGAAAGCGCGCCGATCAGTTTTTTCTCGACGTCTTTCAAGCCGCACAACTCCTTCACGTCGCCAACGCGTTCCTTGATTCGCCGATGCGCCACCCCTTTCAACGCGGCGCGGTAATCGAGATACTCCGTCACCCGCATGTCGTTATAGAGCGGCACATTTTCGGGCATGTAGCCGAGGTGCGCACGGGCTTCGAGCGACTTCTCGAAAATGTCGAACCCGGCAACAGAAGCCCGCCCGGAAGTGGGCGGCATAAAGCTTGAGAGGATACGCATGGTCGTGCTTTTGCCGGCGCCGTTCGGCCCGAGAAAGCCCATGATCTCTCCTTTGCCTACCTCGAAAGTCAGATCGTCGATCGCGGTTTGCCCAGCATAGCGCTTGGTGAGATTTTCGACCTTGATCATCTTGCGGTGGGTTTTTTACTGACAGCGCCAACGTCCGAAGTGTTGACGATTTCTTCGAAAAAAATTAGCGCGCCTGCAGATTTACCGTCTCGACTCGCCGCCCGCGCCCGCCCCGGCCGACGATTCCCACCGCCAGATCGACACTCGATCCGGAGTCCGCTTGGGAGAGCACGCTCTCGGCTTGCTTGACCGAATTCACGGTAAATTTCCCGATTTTATAAATAATCAGCCCGCGCTCAATGCCGACCTGATCGGCCGGGCTATCGGGTTCGACCGCGCTCACCAAAACGCCCCTATCAGCAGCGTAGCCGAGTGCGTCTGCGAGCTCGGGAGTTAAGTCCTGGAGTTGCAGCCCGAAGAGTCGATCGGCATTGGAAGAGCCGGTCTCTTCGCCGCTCGCTCCCGGTTGCGGGGGCGGTTGTTTCTCGGCGATTTTCTTGAATTGCTCGACGTTTTGCCTAACGACAGCGGCCGGGATGGCAAAGCCGAGTCCCTGAGTCGGAATGCCCTGTGGGGTGAAGGCCATTTTCGCGGAGCTGATCCCGACGAGCCGGCCAGAGAGATCGATTAACGGCCCGCCGCTGTTCCCCGGATTGATCGCCGCATCGGTCTGGAGGAGGTCATGGTAATCGATGTTCTCGATCGTAAGCTCACGCTTCACTCCGCTGAGAACCCCGCGGCTGATCGAGGTGCCGTAGCCGAGCGCGTTGCCCACGACAATGACTGTTTGGCCGAGCAAGTTGGGGGAGATGTCGTGCAAATTTACGAAGGGAAGCGGCTTCTCGCTGTCGATCTTGATGAAAGCGAGGTCCTTCTTCGCATCCCCGGTAATGTAGCGGGCTTTGTAGCTTTTGTTGTCGCTCGTGATGACCTCGATTTTGAGATCTGCCGCCCGCTCGACAACGTGTTCGTTAGTCACAATGTAACCGGCCGGATCGACGAGAAAGCCGCTCCCGAGGCTTTGCAGGGTCTGGCGGATTTCGCGCGGGCGCTGTCGATACGCGCCGAAGAATTGCGCCGCGAAATCATCGAAGGGATCGCGCACCTGCCGCCTAACGATGCGCTCAGTGTTGATGTTGACGACCGCCGGCAAGACTTTCGCGACCGCGAGCACAGCGGGTTCGGACGCTGCCTCGGGCGGCGGATTGCCTTGGGCGAGAAGGACCGATGCGCCGCCGAAGAAAAGCGCAAGGAGCCCCGGCAGCCCGGTCGACGTTCCTCTCGAGATACTCACGGCTGACCCTCCAATTGCCTAACGATTTCAACAGGCATCGACGCGGCCAAATGCGGATACGCCTCCGCTATACGCATCAAATCAAGCTCGTCTTTTTTCCGTTTCGTTAGGCGACGATTCTCATCCTGCCAGGCCCAGACTTTCCCTTTGACCACGTCGGCGAGTGCGGCCACCGGCACCATTCGTCCGAGGACTTCCCTTCGCTCGGTCCGTGACGGAAAATCTTGATAGCGCACGTCCGTCCTCAGTTGCAAGCTCAGCTTGCTCTCGGGACGTTTGGCATTCCCGGAATGCGCAAACGTTTGCAACGAAAAGCCGGCGCCGGTGAGAGCGGCTTGAAGATTTAGCAAATTGCTTGAGACCACCACAAAGTCGGCGTCCACTGTGTAGACCGGCTCGACATAGCAGTTCACCGCCAGGCCACCAATCAAGCACCACGGGCCGAACCGCTCGAAAATTTCCACAGCCGCCGCAAAATCGGTCGCGCCCCCGTTCGTGACGGATTCGTAAACTTCTTCTGCTGTCATGCTCGCGGGCTCACTTTGCAGGCGAACATCGAAGCGGGCCCGGCAGTGTCAACTTGCCCGCGGGCCAAACGTTTGCAGAGTTAAAGGAAGATGCGCCCATCGTTCGCGACCCGCGGAAACCTTGATCTAATCGAGGAAAACTACCGACGTTGGCAGCAGGACCCGAGTGCGGTCGACAGTAGTTGGGGCGCGTTTTTTGAAGGCTTCGAGCTGGGCGAAACGCCACAGCGTAACGGCGCCGCAGCGCCACCGATTGCCCCGCGCGTCGAGACGGGGGAGAGCCCGCTGCAGACGCGGATCGATGGGTTGATCTACGCTTACCGCACCCTCGGGCACACGATCGCGCGGGTGAATCCTCTGGCCGAGGAGCGCCCGGGAAATCCGCTTTTGACCCTGCGCGAGCTCGGCTTTGGCGAAAAAGACCTGGATCTCAAGGTCTCGTCGAAATTTTTTCGCGACGACAAAAAAATGACGCTGCGGGAAATGATCGCGAGTCTGCGCGAAATCTATGCCGACGCCATTGGCACGGAGTTTCAGCACATCCAGAACCCGCGCATTCGCAATTGGGTGCGCGATCGGATCGAGGCGCGCCCGACGAAGCACCACGCCTCGACGGAAGTGGAGATCGCCCTGCTTCGCCTCCTCCTCGAGTCGGAAGCGTTTGAGGTTTTTTTGCATACCCGCTACGTTGGGCAGAAGCGCTTTTCGCTCCAGGGCGCGGAGTCGCTCATGGTCATCCTCGACACGATTCTGCATCGCTGTCCGAGCGACGGGATCGAAGAAATCTGCATGGGCATGACTCATCGCGGCCGACTCAATGTGCTGGCGAATTTCCTCCAGAAATCGCTCAAGCTCCTCTTCACCGAGTTTAGCACGAATTACATCCCGGAGCTCGTCGCGGGAGATGGCGATGTAAAGTATCATCTCGGCTACCACAGCATCCGCAAGCTCGCCTCCGGCGCGGAAATCGAGATTCGTCTCGCGGCTAATCCGAGCCATCTCGAAGCAGTCGATCCCGTGGTCGAAGGGATCGCACGCGCGCGGCAACGCATCCGCGGCGACACCGAATTTCGGCGGAAAGTTTTGCCGTTGCTCCTGCACGGCGACGCGGCGTTCGCGGGACAAGGCATCGTCGCGGAGACGCTCAACATGTCGCAACTGCACGGATACAGCACCGGCGGCACGGTGCACGTGGTCGTGAACAACCAGATCGGTTTCACCACTCTGCCCGAAGACGCGCGCTCCTCGATGTATGCCACCGACATCGCGAAGATGATCGAAGTTCCGATTTTCCACGTGAATGGCGACGACCCGCTTGCGGTTCGTTTCGTCACCGAGACGGCGCTCGATTTCCGCCAGGAATTTGGGCGCGACGTCGTGGTCGATATGTATTGCTACCGTCGCTATGGGCATAACGAGGGCGATGAGCCGCTCTTCACCCAACCCGATCTCTACGCGAAGATCGCGAAGCGGCCGTCGGTCGCGCAGCTCTATAAAAAGGAGCTCGTCGAGGGTCATGTCCTCAGCACCGAGGCCGCGGCGAAACTGGAGAAGGATCTGCAAGACCGGCTCGAGGCGGCGCTCGAGGAAGTGAAGGCGCAGGAACAATCGCCTAACGACCATAAAGATCGCTTCAAGGAATCGACCGCGGTTTTTCAGCCGGGTTACTCAGGTAAATCGGGGCCGACCGCGATCACGCCGGAGGTGTTGAAGCAGATTGTCGACGGCCTTACGCGCATGCCTAACGACTTTGACGTCCTTCCCAAGGTGAAGCGAATAACGATCGATCGGCAGCGTGAAGTTTACGCGGCGGGCGGTCCCTACGACTGGGGATTTGCCGAGGCTCTCGCTTTTGGCTCGCTCCTGCTCGAAGGCATTCCGGTGCGGCTCTCCGGCCAGGACAGCCGGCGCGGCACTTTCAGTCATCGGCACGCTTTTCTCTACGATGCGAATAGCGGCAAACCGTATCTGCCGCTCCTCCATCTCGCGCCGAATCAAGCGCGCATCTGCATTTACAACAGCCTCCTCTCGGAAGCGGCGGTACTCGGCTTCGACTATGGTTATTCGCTCGATTATCCAAACATGCTTTGTCTTTGGGAAGCGCAGTTCGGCGATTTCGCGAATGGCGCGCAGACGATTATCGACCAGTTCATCGTCTCGGCGGAGTCGAAATGGCAACGCCCGAGCGGCATTGTGCTGCTCCTGCCGCATGGCTACGAAGGACAGGGCCCGGAGCATTCGAGCGCGCGGCTCGAACGATTCCTCCAGTTGTGCGCGGAGGATAACATCCAGGTCTGCAACCTCACCTCCGCGGCGCAATATTTTCATGTGCTGCGCCGGCAGATGAAACGCGATTTCATCAAGCCGCTCATCATCATGACGCCGAAAAGCCTGCTCCGCTCTGAAGCGGCTTCGTCGCGCACGGAAGATTTCATCTCGGGCAGTTTTTCGGAAATTCTTGGCGATGCCGGGGTGACTGCGCCTGAGAAAATCGAGCGCGTCATCTTTTGCTCGGGCAAAGTGTTTTACGACCTGCTAAACTACCGGACGGAGGAGAAAATTGCGACGGCTGCGATCGTTAGGCTGGAGCAGCTCTACCCGCTCGCGGAAGAGAAGCTGCGGGAAATTCTGCAGGGGTTCCCGCAGGCGCGAAAATTCGTCTGGTGCCAGGAAGAATCACAGAACATGGGCGCGTGGACCTACATCGAGCCGCGGCTCCGGACATTGTTAGGCAAAGAGATCTCCTACGCCGGGCGCAATGCGAGCGCGAGCCCGGCGGTGGGTGCGCTCGCCGTGCACAAGCGCGAGCAAGCCTGCGTTATCGCAGAGGCGTTTGGCGTTTAGCGGCACCGCCGCCTTCGCTTGTCATCCCGACCCGCCGGAGGACGGGGAGGGACCTCTCGATTGCGATCGCGATTTCCACCTAACGAGAAGCTTCCACCGCGCCTGTGAGGTCCCTCTCCGCGCTTCGCCGGATCGGGATGACAACTCTTGTGGCGGTGCGGGAGTGTTTTCTAGGGCAAGTGGCGCGCAAAGAACTTCACCGCTTCCTCCCGCACCTTGGCTCTCGCAGGCGCGCTAAAATCGTGGCCTTCACCAGGGTAGAACTGCTTCTCGTACGGGTCGTGGTGCGCCCGCAAGTACGTTAGCAACGGCTGCGTGTATTTCTCGTTAGGCACGCGGCTGTCCGCGGTGCCGTGAATGATCAGGATCGGCGGCAACGGCTGACGCGTAGGTCCTTCGGGATGTCCGTGCCAGAAGCCGCCCGCTTCTTCCACGACCGCGCCGATCGACTCATCGCGCCGCGCCGTCTCGACCGCGGCGAACGCGCCTAACGAGTATCCGAAGATCCCGAGTTTTGGCTCGTTAGGCCGCTGCGTGTGCGCCCAACTGACCGCGTCCTGCACTGTCGCGCGCCAGACCGGGAAGAGCTTCAGCAACACCGCCTGCCGCGCGAACCAGGTGTGCGTCCGGTCGAAGTAATGCACCTGGTACGCTTCGAATCCCGCGATCGCGAGCTGCTCTGCGACGCGCGTCATTTCCGGCCCGTCGAAGAGCATCCCGCCGGCGCCGTGCAGGACCAAAATCGGCACGTACCGGCCACTCGCGGCCGGCGTGTAAACATCGACGAGGATCTTTTGCCCGCCGCTCTCGAAATACCGCTGCGCCACCGTGAACCCGGCAGGCTTCCCGCTCTCCGGCGCGGCGCAACTGCTCCCGCCGCAAAGCGCAAGCGCGAAAATGATGTGACCTACGCGGCTCATAAGACTGATACGACTTATACGATGAGCGGATGCGTTCTCCAGCTTGCGCGGGGTGCCGAGTTGGCGGTTGTTGTTAGGCGATGAGCGCGGTCGATCACGTCTTCACTCTCGGCATCGAAGAGGAGTTTCAGATCGTCGATCCCGAGACGCGCGAGCTGCGTTCCCACATCCAACAAATCCTCGGCGAAGGCAAGGTGACGCTGAAGGAACAGATCAAGCCGGAGATGCACCAGTCGGTCGTCGAGCTCGGCACCGAAGTCTGCGTCGACATCCACGCCGCGCGCGAGCAGGTCATCCGCTTGCGCAGCGAGCTCGCCGCGATGGCCGGGCGCAGCGGGCTCAAGATCGCTTCCGCCGGCACGCATCCCTTCTCACATTGGTTCGACCAGCACATCACGGAAGGCGAACGCTACGCGACGATCGTGAAGGATTTGCAGCAGGTCGCGCGCGCCAATCTCATCTTCGGGCTGCACGTGCACGTCGGCATTCCCGATCGTTCGACGGCGATTCACGTGATGAATCAGACGCGCTATTTCCTGCCGCATCTCTACGCGCTTTCTACCAATTCGCCCTTTTGGGTGGGGCGCAATACCGGCCTCAAAGGTTACCGCTTGAAAGTGTTTGAGCGCTTCCCGCGCACCGGCACGCCCGACGCCTTCGAGAGCCTTTCCGAGTACGAAGATTTCCTCAAGCTCCTGATCAAAACCGGTTGCGTCGATAACGCAAAAAAGATCTGGTGGGACATCCGGCTCCATCCGTTTTTCGACACCCTCGAAATCCGGATTTGCGACGCCCAATCGCGGGTCGACGACACGCTCGCGCTCGCCGCGGTCATCCAGGCGATCGTGGCGAAGCTGCACAAGCTCCACGAGCGAAACATGAATTTTCGCATCTATCGCCGGCGCTTGATCGATGAAAATCGCTGGCGCGCCTCGCGCTACGGCCTTGATGGCAAGCTGATCGATTTCGGGCGCGAGTGTGAAGCGGAAACGCGCGCTCTGCTCGCGGAGCTGCTCGATTTTATTGCGACTGAAGTGGATGAACTTGGGAGCGGCGGGGAGATCGCGCACATCGAGAAAATAATGCGTGAAGGCACCGGCGCCGACCGGCAGATCGCCGCCTGGGAACGCGAGCACAACATGCGTGACGTCGTGGATCTGATCGTCCATGAGACCTACGAAAAACTGAGCGTGCCAGAGCCAGCCGGGGCGGCGGTTGGTTAGGCTATGTTCTCATGTCGCCGCCGCTTGCGATCACGCCTGCGGATCCGTTCGCGCCTGAGAGCCTCCGTCTCGCCGGCGCGCTCTGGGCGGAATTGAGCACCCTCTATCCGGAGATGACGGCGCCGCCGTTTCCGCCGCGCGACATCGCCGGCGAGCGCGCGGTCTTCATGGTGGCGTCGTTAGGCGAAAGAGCGGTCGGATGCGGCGCAGTCCGTCCTTTGCCCGGCGACGGGGCGGATGTCGCCGAGATCAAACGCATGTTTGTCGCCCCGGAAGCGCGCGGCATTGGCGTGGCCCACGAGATCTTGCGCACGCTGGAGGAATGGGCACGGACGCGCGGCTATCGCGTCGCGCGTTTGGAGACCGGGCTGCGGCAGCCGGTCGCGATTCGTTTGTACGAGCGGGCTGGTTATTATCCGATTCGCCGCTACGGCCATCACGCCGACGATTCCCTCGCCGTCTGCTTCGAGAAGTCGCTCGCGGGTGCGACCGATTGCGGGCCTTGAGCCGTTTTCGCGGCGAGTCCGGCGCAATTGCCCGGGCCCCTTTCTCTGTTTACTCTGAGCGCTCCAAATGCCTGACCGCCACTTCGCCGCCACTCTCGCCATCGATCCCGAATTGATTCCGGGGGCGCGCAACGCCATCCGCGTTTGCCTGCGGCTCCAGCCTAACGAACGCATCACCATCATCACCGATGAAGCGACGCGCGAGATCGCCGCCGCTCTGCAGGCGCAGGTCGAAGAGGTCGGCTCGGAGTACGCGGTTTTCATCCTCGAAGAACATGCCGAGCGGCCGCTGACAAACATGCCGCGCATCATCCTCGACGACCTCGCTACTTCGCAGGTCTCGATTTTTTGCGCGCAAACCCAGCGCGGCGAGCTCGGCTCGCGCATGCAGATGAGCGACGTCGTGAACAAAAATCACATCCGCCACGGCCACATGGTCAACATCAGCCGCCAGATCATGCGCGAAGGAATGCGGGCGGATTTCCGCGCGATCGACGAACTCAGCCAGCGCCTCGTCGAGCGGGCGCGCCGGACGAAGCGGGTCACCTGCTGGACCGCGGCGGGCACCGATTACACCGCCGATCTTTCGTCGAATCTGCGCTGGCTCAAGACGAGCGGGATCATCACTCCCGAGAAGTGGGGTAACCTTCCAGGCGGCGAGATTTTCACCTCGCCTTTCGACAGCTACGGCATCTTCGTGGTCGATGGGGTGGTCGGCGATTACCTTTGCCAGAAATACGGCGATATTCAAAAGACGCCGCTCACGATTGAAGTAAGGGGGAATCGAATTCAGTCGTTAGGCTGCGACAACCAGGAGCTGCTCGAAGAGTTCGCCGCCTATACCGGGACGGACGTAAACAGCAACCGCGTCGGCGAATTTGCCATCGGCACGAACACTGCCTGCACCCACGTCATCGGCAATATCTTGCAGGACGAAAAAATTCCCGGCATCCATATCGCCTTTGGTCATCCCTACGCCGAGCACACGGGCCAGACGTGGCTCTCCAAGACGCACATTGACTGCGTCGGGCGCGATTTTGACATCTGGTTCGACGACGAGCAGGTGATGCGGCGGGGGAAGTTTTTAGTATAGTGTCCAAGGCATGATTGCTGACATTCGAAAACAACTCGCCCGGGTTCCCTTCATTCCGTTCTCGATTCGAACTTCCGACGGTTTTGTTTATGCCGTCCCCACCGTCGACCGCGCCTACGTCACGCCTAACGGCCATCGCGTCGTCGTCTCGGACGATGATGATAGTGTGGCCATCTTGACGCCGCTCCACATCAGCGGGGTTGTTGGTCAGGACGCCTCCGCTTAGTCCCGCGCGGGTCAGGCAAATGGATCCGCAACAGCGTTCGCCCTTCAACGCCGAATTCACCTCGGAGAAATACGCCGCTCTCCTTCGCGCGGTGAATGAGAGCGAACGCTGGCCGGCCGACTTCCGCGTCTCGGAAACGCCCATCTTTCTCACCCCGGAGTTCACCGAGGAAATCACCGGCGCCGCCCGAGAGCTCCTTGCGCAGGTGCAGACGCCGGAGTTCCGAGAGCACGCGCGCGATGCGATTCCGCCAGCGCTGCTTGTGCCTAACGAGAACGCGCACCCGAATTTCGTTCAGGTGGACTTCGCTGTCTGTGAGGGAGAGCACGGCCGTCTCACGCCGCGTTTGATCGAGTTGCAGGGCTTCCCCAGCCTCTACTCATTTCAGCTTTTTTTTTGGCAGCGCCTGCGCGAGGCGTTTCTCAATGTTCCGCCGGAATGGCAGCCGTTTTTTAGCGGACTCGACGAGCATTCCTATCGGGCGCTTCTCCGCCACGTCATCGTGGGCGACGCCGACCCGGAAAATGTCGTTCTCCTCGAAATCGAGCCGGAGCGGCAGAAGACGCGAATCGATTTTGCCTGCACCAAGACCGAGTTCGGTGTCCGGCCGGTCAGCCTAACGAGCGTCATCCAGCGGGGTCGCCAGCTTTTCTATCAGCACGAGGGCCGTGAGATCCGCATCGAGCGGATCTACAACCGGGTCATTTTCGATGAGCTCCTCCGCCGGCCGGAGCTGCGGCCCGGTTTCGACTTTCGCGAAGATCTGGATGTCATCTGGGTTGGCCATCCCAATTGGTATTTCCGGATCAGCAAACATTCGTTGCCCTTCCTGAAAACGGCGCACACTTCGCCCGCTTACTTCGCCGACGCATTTCCGCCTAACGAATCGCTGGAGCATTACGTGCTCAAGCCGCTTTACTCATTTGCCGGGCTCGGGGTCGAGATGGAGCCGACGCGGCAGATGCTGGCCGCTCTCCCCGATCCGCACGCCTGGATTCTGCAACACAAGGTCACCTACGCGGACTTCGTCCCCACGAGCGATGGCCATCGCTCAAAGGCGGAGATTCGGATGATGTTCCTCTGGCCGGACGAGGGCGAGCCGATCCTGGTCAACAACCTCGTGCGCATGAGCCAGGGAAAAATGATGGGCGTCGACTTCAACAAGGAAAAAACCTGGGTCGGCTCGAGCATCGCGCTGCACCGGCGGGTGGTGCGCTGACGACAGCGCCTGGGTAGCGCACGCGTTCTCGCGTGCTGGCGACGGTGTTCCACCGTCGCGAACTTTCCGCGGACCTCAGGCAAATTGCGACGGTGATGCGTTAGGAAAAGTTCGTCGCGCTGGAACAGCGCGACCAGCACACGGGACGTGTGCGCTACCCGGCCAGTTCTCGATTCGTTTCCGCGAAGGCCTCGACCGCTCGTTCCAGCTCTTCACGGGAATGCGCCGCTGAGACCTGCGTGCGGACCCGTGCCGTGCCGTGCGGCACGACGGGATAGAAAAAGCCGACGACGTAAACGCCTTTCTCCAGCATGCGCGCGGCAAACTTTTGCGAAAGGGCGGCGTCCCCGAGCATGATCGGGACGATCGGGTGCGTGCCCGGTTTGATCGTTAGGCCGCGCTCCGTCAGTGCCGCCCGGAAGTATCTGGTGTTCTCTTCGAGCTTATCGCGCAGCTCCGTGGATGCAGTGAGCAGATCGAGAGCTTGCAGGGACGCGGCCACGATCGGAGGCGCGACCGTGTTCGAGAACAGATAAGGCCGCGAGCGCTGGCGGAGGAGCGCGATGATTTCCTGGCGCCCGCTCGTGTAACCGCCGCTCGCCCCGCCGAGCGCTTTGCCTAACGTCCCCGTGAGCACGTCGATGCGCCCTTCCACTCCGCAACGTTCCGGCGTGCCGCGACCGGTTTTGCCGATGAAGCCAGCGGCGTGGGCGTCGTCCACCATGACAAGCGCATCGTATTTTTCCGCGAGATCGCAAATGCCTTTGAGGTTCGCGATCGTGCCGTCCATCGAGAAAACGCCATCGGTCGCGATGAGACGAAAGCGTGCGCTTTTTGCCGCCTGCAACTGCGCTTCGAGATCGGCCATGTCGCTGTTTTTGTAGCGAAACCGCTGCGCCTTACAGAGGCGCACGCCGTCGATGATGCTGGCGTGATTCAACTCGTCGGAGATGACCGCGTCCTCCGCGCCTAACAATGTCTCGAAAAGGCCGCCGTTGGCGTCGAAGCAGGAGGGATAAAGAATTGTCTCCTCCGTGCCGAGGAATTTCGTTAGGGCATTCTCCAGCTCCTTGTGAATGTCCTGCGTGCCGCAGATGAAGCGCACGCTCGCCATCCCAAAGCCGTGGGTGTCGAGCGCTTCCTTGGCGGCGGCGATAAGCGCGGGATGATCGGCCAGGCCGAGGTAATTGTTCGCGCAGAGATTGATCACGCGGCGCCCGCCGGCAATCGGGATCTCCGCGTTTTGCGGGCCGGTGATGATGCGCTCAATTTTGTAGAGACCCTGCGCTTTGATTTCGTCGAGGGTTTGGGAAATGTGATCGGCAAATTTCGCGAGCATCGCGCAGTTTCAGGCAAGGCTACGGACGATGCAAAAGCCCGCTTGTCGTGGTTGTGAATAACTGTTAATAACTTCGCGGCTCACTTGGAATGAGAATTCACCCCGCCCTTCTTGCCGTTGCGGCCGGACTGTCGTTAGGCGCCTGCGGCACCTCGCGCAGACTTCCCACTTACGAGCGGCCGCTGGCGCACGCCGATTTCCAACAAGTGCGGACCACTGCCTACACTCATACGGAGTCCGATCACCGACAGTATGGCAATCTGACCGCGCTCGGCAGCGTCCTCCACGCCGCCCCGCGCTCGACCGTCGTCCCGCGCGCGATTCCGGTTGCGGAGAGAGAGTCGGGAAACTACCAGCCGATCGCCTACGTTTCGCAGAACCAGCCTTTCCTGATCGAGAACTCTTCCAGCCAAATCTACGGGAGCGCGGCGGCGGATTGGGCGCGCTGGCCGGCCGGCACGATCTTCCGCGTCGTCTCCACCGGCCAATTTTATCGGGTGGAGGATTACGGCTGGGCGCTCTCAGGGCGCAACACGATCGACCTTTACATGGCGACGCCGCGCGACATGAACGGCTGGGGCGTGCGCCAGGAAACGATTCAGATCGTGCAATGGGGCGACCCGGGCGCGAGCCTGCGCCGGCTGGCATCCCATACGAAATTCCGCCACCTCAAGCGGATGGTGCTGGAGCTGGAAGGACACGAACGCGCCGCGGCGAATTTGGACTAGGACGCGAAACCTGCAGCGGAGAGCGGGCGGCGTAGCAGCTCCGGGTAGCGCATGCGTCTCGCGTGCTGGCGACGGTGTTTCACCGTCGCGACTTTCTTCAGACGCCGCCTTATTCGTAAAGCTCGCGCCGTCAGAAAAGTTCGTCGCGCTGGAACAGCGCGACCAGCACACGAGACGTGTGCGCTACCTGAGCAGAAACTCGTGCGCCAGCCTTCTGAAAAGCAAGGCACAAGTTGCCCGCGCGTTTCAGCGCGCCATCTTTGGCTGAAGATGGGGCTGGAGATCAACCTGGTTGTCCCCGATCTCTGGCAACAGGAGGCCGTCCGCGCCCTGCAGTCCGGAAAGGATGTGGTCGTGCATGCGCCCACCGGCGCGGGCAAGACTTACATTTTCGAGCTGCTCTATGCGTCGCTCAAAGGGCAGGCCGTTTTTACCGTGCCGACGCGCGCGCTGGCGAACGACAAACTCGCGGAATGGCGCGCGCGCGGCTGGGACGTCGGCATTGCGACCGGCGACCTCGCATTGAACCTCGACGCGAAAGTGGTCGTCGCAACGCTCGAGACGCAGCGCGCGCGGTTTCTCCGGCGGCAGGGTCCGCGCCTTCTTATGGTCGATGAATACCAGCTTATCGCCGACCCCGTGCGGGGTGTGCATTACGAGCTGGCGCTGGCGCTCGCGCCGCCCACCACGCAGCTCCTCCTGCTGAGCGGGAGCGTGAACAACCCCCAGGACGTGGTCGCGTGGCTGCAACGCAACGGCCGCGACGCCGTTCTCGTTAGGCACGAGGAGCGACCGGTGCCGCAGCACGAAGTCGATCTGCTCAACCTGCCCGAAGTTGGGTTCGTCAAGACGCGCGAGATGTGGCCGCGCCTGATCGCGAAAGCGCTGCACGGCGGCCTCGCGCCGATTCTGGTTTTCGCGCCGCGCCGCAATGCGACGGAAGAGCTGGCGCATGCGATCGCGAGCGCGGTGCCGGTGCGCGATCCGTTGCCGCTCTCGCCGGAACAGGAAGGGCTCGCGGGCAAGCGCCTAACGAAGCTGCTGCACAACCGCGTCGCCTATCATCACAGCGGGTTAAGCTACGCCGTGCGCGCCGGCTTGATCGAGCCGCTCGCCAAAGCGGGCCAGCTCAACGTAGTGGTCGCGACGATGGGGCTCGCCGCCGGGATAAATTTTTCCATGCGCTCAGTTCTGATTACCGACACGCGCTATCTCTCGGGAAATTTCGAGCGTCAGGTCGAGCCGGATGAGCTGCTCCAGATGTTCGGTCGGGCTGGCCGGCGAGGGCTCGACGACAGCGGGTTCATTCTTTTCACGCCGGACCAGCCGCGGCTGAGTTTCGCCCGCCCGCGGCAGTTGAAGCGCGCGACACAGGTCGACTGGCCGAGCCTCATCAGCGTGATGCGAACGCCTTACAACCGCGTGGAGGCGAGCCCGACGCTACATCAGAGCACTCCCTTCGCCAACGCGGTGGAACTCAGCCGCGCGCTTTTCAGTGTGCAAAAGGTTCCGTTAGGCGTGGAGCATTCCCTCGCCACCGGGCCAAAGCCATGCGGGCTCTGGGTCGATGCGGAACGGGCGCGCTTCGTTAGGCGGCCGATCGTTGAAATCCTCAACAGCGCGGAAGTGTGGGAACCCCGCGGCAGCATGGTCGAGGTTTCGTTAGGCGAAATCCTCGTGCGGGAAAAGGAGCGCTGGGTACCCGCCTTGAGCCTGCCGAAGACGCTCGACCGCTTTTTCCTCGGCAATCTTTGCCGGCTGCGGGAGAAGAAAACCTATGGACGCGAAATCCCCCTCGCTACGAGCGCTCCCGAGCAATCCGATCTCCAATTGGTCAAGCCGCTGCGGAAGGCGCTGCGCGCGAAAGCGCTGCCGGAGGAGGAGCTCCTCGCCCGCGTCCGCGAGCGAATACCGGAGTGGAGCGGCGGCGGCCTTGTCTCGGAGATCGTTAGGAGAGGTAATCTCATTTCCGCCCGGATCGATTTTTCGCAGGTGCAAATGAGCGCGCAGCTGGACTCGTTAGGCCGGGCCCTGCTCACGCCGCCGGAGCAGGAAAACATACCGCTCGTCTGCCGCGATTGTCTCGAGCTGCAACACGATCAAACGGTCGAGATCGTCGCCTCGCCGGCTTACGCCTGGCGGCGCCTTGGATTGATCGAGCCGGATGGAACGCCAACCCGGCGCGGCCTCGTCTTTGGTTTTTTCCAGGCGGGCGAAGGACTCGCCGTTGCCGCCGCGCTCGAGGATGAGAGATACTCGATCGACGATTTGGTTTTCGATCTTGCAAACATCCGCGCCGGGCCGCGTTTCGCGGGTGAGGACTCGCCCATGGCGGGAAGGCTGGGCGCGCTCTGCCAGACGGTTTATGAGCGTGCGGATCATCCGGGTTATTTGGAGATGGGAGTGCCGGTGCACTACGGCGCGGGGGCCGCGGAAGTAATCCGGGAAGTGGTGAACAATCCGAGCGGCCGTTACAAGATTCTCTCTGAATGGTTGCGCCATGGCGACGTGGAGCGGGCGCTCATGGAATGGCGCAGCTTGCTCCGTCACATTGCCGCTGCGCCCGATCTGGAGTGGACGCGGTGGCGGGAACTGAAAGCGGCCGCGGAGCAACTCCTCAGCCGCTGCTCTTCTCCGACAACGCTGGATTTCCCGCCGCTCCTCGCCGCACAACAGCGCCGCTTTAGTGCCTAACGAACGAACATTCCTTCCGTCTAATCCTACTCCTGCTCCTGCTGTTGCTCCTAATCCTCTTGATCGATCGGAGCAGGAGCAGGAGCAGGAGCAGGAGCAGGAAGAAGATGGTAGTTTGAGCGTCATGCCTAACGAGAAGACGCCCGCCGCGCTCGGCTACCGGATGCCGGCGGAATGGGAACCGCATACCGCCACCTGGCTTTCCTGGCCGCGACGTGAGGGGATTAGTTTTCCCGATTCCTTCGATCGCGTGCGGCCAATCCTGCGGACAATGGTCGCGGCGCTGCTCGAATCCGAGCCGGTCAACATCAACGTTTGCAACGGCGCGCACGAAGCCGAAGCGCGCGCCACGCTCGCAGGTTTGCCTAACGAGTACCTGACCTTTTACATGATCCCGACGGACGAGCCTTGGTGTCGCGATCACGGACCAATTTTTTTGACGCGCGAAGACGAACCGAAACTGGCGGTGGTGGATTGGGATTACAACGCCTGGGGCGGCAAATATCCTCCCTGCGATCTCGACGAGGTCGTGCCGACCCGCATCGCGGAGAAGCTCGGCCTGCCGGTTTATTATCCGCGCATGATTCTGGAGGGCGGCTCGATCGATGTGAATGGCGCGGGCGCGCTGCTCACGACGGAAGGCTGCCTGTTGAATCCAAACCGCAACCCGCAACTCACGCGCGAGCAGATCGAACAGCGGCTGCGCGATTATCTCGGTGTGCGCGAGATTCTCTGGCTCGGGGACGGGATTGAAGGCGACGACACTGATGGACATATCGATGATCTAACGCGATTCGTCGGGGAGGGCACGGTCGTGACGGCGGTGGAAGCGGATGAATTCGATGCGAATCACGCGCCCTTGCAGACGAATCTCGAACGGCTGCGCGGCCTAA
The DNA here is from genome assembly GCA_013815325.1 of Chthoniobacterales bacterium. Taxonomy (GTDB): domain Bacteria; phylum Verrucomicrobiota; class Verrucomicrobiia; order Chthoniobacterales; family UBA10450; genus Palsa-1392. Next base: position 7,345 of record JACDGM010000033.1, on the reverse strand, counting down.
CGATAAACGGGCAACCGCTCGAAATCGCGGAGCTGCCGATGCCGACCAAGATTGTTAGGGAAGGTCTCCGCTTGCCGGCGAGCTACGCGAATTTTTACATCGCGAACGAGAGTGTGTTGCTGCCGGCTTTCGCCGATCCTAACGACGATGTCGCGGTGGCGGTTTTGCAAGGTGCATTCCCACAAAGAAGGGTGATCCCGATCGATTGCCGCGAGCTTATCTGGGGTCTTGGCGCCTTCCATTGCCTCACGCAGCAACAGCCGGCGCTCTAAGCGTGCGGCTGCTCATGCAGCGTCGGGTTCCGCGCTTCGCCGGCTCGGGATGACAACTCGTTGGGGGCGTGAGCGCGCCGTCCGCCTGGAATTGCCGCGGCGACCTTCTCTTTTGCTTTTTCGGGAGCTACCCGCCCGTAGTCGGCGCGGGCTTGTAGCCGCTCTTCAGAATGGCGTCGTGGATCGCGGGAGCGTGGGTCTTGCGCGCGTCAAAGGTCACCCAAACGTTTCGCTTTTCGGATCCGCCATCACTTCCGTGACGCCGTCGATTTTCATCAACGGCTCACGCAATTGCCGCACACAGTCGTCACAGTCGTTGCCTTCGGTGGCGATGTCAATTCGCTCGAGAACAGGATGATCGGCGGTGTCGTGAAGATTATGCGGGTCGGCTGGGTCCATGACTTCACTTCGCGTCTCGGGAGAAGTTCGGGTGCATCGAGCACAGCGCCGCCGGCTGGGCGCCGCCTCGGACGATGCTCTTCCGCCCTTTAGCTTTTCTTCAGTGCCATTTCCAAGACGGGCCAGACATTTTCCGCGAGGATTTTTTGCCCGCTGGCGTTTGGATGAATCAGGTCGGGCAAGTTCAGCGCCGGGTTCCCCATCACGCCCTCGAGGAGGAAAGGAATGAGCGCCGCGTCATTGCGCCGGGCGATCTCAGCGTAGATCGCGCCGAACTGCGTCACATAATCATCCGCCGAATAGCGCGGCAGCTGCATCCCGGCGATGACGATCTTCACCGCTGGATAACGCGCCCGTGTCAGGTCGATGATCTTCTGCAGATTGGCGCTGACCTGCGCCAGGGGCACTCCGCGAAAAGCGTCGTTGATTCCCAGTTCAACCACGAGCACGTCGAGCTGATGATGGTCCAGTAGCCCGGGCAGACGACTCAACCCACCGCTCATCGTTCCGCCGTTCACGCCGGCGTTGATGATGTTGACTTTCAGCCCGGCGCGCGCGGCCCGTTCCGAAAGCAGCGCCGGATACGCATCAGCTCGCGACAAGCCGAAACCCGCAGAAAGGCTGTCGCCGAGCACGAGCACGTTTTGAATTTTCGCGCGGAGCGGCGCGGCGGATGCCGGCGCAATGAGGGCAAGGTCTGTGGGCATAACGAGTCCAAGTAAAAGAAATGGAATGAGCGAGGGCATGGAGCCGAATTTCGACCGTCGAACCGGCGCTTTTGTTCATTCGCTTGCCTCAGCTTTCGGCGCGTTCTACAGGTAACCCCCGCGCCGCGTCCGGCGGCTCTCAACTCTCAACCACCGACTCTCAACTTCTTCTATGGCAAACTTCGGCATCAACGGCTTCGGCCGCATCGGGCGCAACGTCCTGCGCGCCATGTCCCAGGATCAGGTCGCGCAGGTCCGCGCGATTAACGACCTCACCGACACCCACACACTCGCCCATCTTCTGAAGTGGGATTCCGTCCATGGAAAATTCGACGGCGAGATCGGCTACGACGCCGAGAACATCATCGTCCGCGGGCAGAAGATAAAAATTCTGAAGGAGCGCGACCCGGCGAAACTGCCGTGGCGAGACCTGGGCGTCGATGTCGTGCTCGAATCGACCGGCTTTTTCACGAGTCGCGAAAAAGCGGAGCTGCACTTCGTGGGGGGCGCGAGGAAAGTCTTGATCAGCGCGCCGGCGAAGAATCCCGACGCCACGATTTGCCTCGGGATCAATGACGATATTTACGATGCGGCGAAGATGAATCTCATCTCAAATGCGAGCTGCACGACGAACTGCCTCGCGCCCCTGGCGAAGGTGCTAAACGACACTTTCACAATCGTGAACGGCTTCATGAGCACGATCCACAGCTACACCAACGACCAGCGCATTCTCGACCTGCCGCATGAAGATTTGCGGCGGGCGCGGGCGGCGGCGGTGAGCATTATTCCTTCGAGCACGGGGGCGGCGAAAGCGATCGGCGAAGTGCTCCCGGCGCTCAAGGGCAAGCTCAACGGCGGCGCCTTTCGGGTGCCGACGCCGGATGGTTCGGTGACGGATTTCACTGCCATTTTGGAGAAGGACGCGAGCGTGGAGTCGATCAATGCCGCGTTCAAAAAAGCGGCCAGCGATCCGAGCTACAAGGGAGTGGTGGAATACAGCGACGAGCCGCTCGTTTCGCGAGATATCGTGGGCAATCCACACTCCTGCATCTTCGACAGCGGCCTAACGATGGCGCAGGGGAAATTCGTGAAGGTTGTCGGCTGGTACGATAATGAATGGGGCTACAGCAATCGTTGCGTCGAGATGCTAGAGATGATCTCGAAATAGTCATGGGCAGAATCGTCACCCGCGTCACGATTGAAAATCCCGCTGAACCGGGCAAGCGGATCGAAACGGACGCACTCGTCGACACCGGCGCTTACATCATGACGTTGCCTGCGGCCTGGCGCGATCGGCTCGGGAAATTACGCAACTGCGAAGAAGTTGAAATCCACCTCGCCACCGAACAAACAGTGACGGGCTCCGTGTGTGGTCCGGTCTTTGTCCAAATGCCCGGTTTCCGCCAAATCTCAAGCGAGGTCCTGTTTCTCGAGATGGAGGCGGCCAACGGAGAATACGAACCGCTGATTGGCTACATTACGCTGGAACAATCACAAGCCGCCGTCGATATGGTGGGCCATCGCCTCACTCACATCCGCCATGTGGATGTGAAATAACCATGAGCAAGTTAGCTCTTCGCGACTTGGACGTGCGCGGCAAACACGTTCTCGTGCGCGTAGATTTCAACGTGCCGACGGAAGAGCGCAACGGGGCAATCGTCATCACCGACGACACCCGGATACAGGAGAGTTTGCCCACCATCCAGTTTCTCCGCGAGCATGGCGCGAAGACGATTTTAACGGCGCATTTCGGCCGCCCAAAAGGTCAACCGGTGGAGAAATACTCGCTCCGGCCGGTCGGTCTTGCGTTGCACGACCTGATCGGTCACCCCGTCGCCTTCAGCCACGATTGCATCGGCCCCGATGCCGAAGCGATTGTCGCCGATATGGAAGAGGGCGACGTCACTCTGCTCGAGAACCTGCGCTTTCACCCGGAGGAGGAAGCGAACGATCCGAAGTTCGCCGAAGCACTCGCGCAACTTAGCGACGGGCTTTACGTGAACGACGCTTTCGGCGCGGCCCATCGCGCGCACGCTTCCACCGCCGGCATCACGCAGTTCGTTAGCCAAGCCGCCATGGGTTTCCTCATGGAGAAGGAGCTGAAATATCTGCACGAAGAACTCGCCCAGCCGCGCCCCCCATTCCTCGTCATCATGGGGGGCGCGAAGGTTTCCGATAAGATAGGCGTCATCAAGGCGCTCATGGAAAAAGCAGATGTGTTTTTGATTTGCGGCGCGATGGCAAACACGTTTTTCAAAGCGCAAGGGATTCCCATCGGCGCCAGCAGGGTCGAAGCGGACAAAATTGATCTCGCGCGGGAGCTGCTCGATTTCGCCGGGAAAAAAGGAGTGAAGTTTTTGCTCCCGGTTGATGTGCTGGAGACGAATGAAATCAAAACCGGCGCCGCCACCGAGCAAAGCGGCCGCCTTTCGCCTAACGATGGCGTGCGCGACGGCTGGCAGGCTGTCGATCTCGGGCGGGAATCAATCGAGCTTTTCCAAAACGAGATCGCGCGCGCCGGCACCGTCTTATGGAACGGCCCGCCCGGAATTTTCGAAATCCCCGATTTCGCGGCGGGCACGATTGCGGTCGCGGAGGCGCTCGCGAAGTCGAATGCGACCACGATTATCGGCGGCGGCGATTCCGTCACCGCGGTGAAACAAGCCGGCCTGGCGGACAAGATGACTTTCATCTCGACCGGCGGCGGGGCGTCCCTCGAACTGATCGAAGGCAAGGAGTTACCGGGCGTCGCGGCGCTGAGCGACAAATGATGGCAGCCCTCGCTCGTCATCCTGAGCGGAGCGAAGGACCTCACGGGCGTGACTCGGGTGCCCCACCAGAAACGACGTCGCACGTCGTTCGCGGGGTCCTTCGCCGCGCTTCGCCGGCTCAGGATGACAATGTGGGAAGCGGCCCGGCTAATTGAAGGTGGCACACCTAACTGAAGCTGGCCGCGCCTAACGAAACTCTATGCGCAAAAAAATCATCGCGGCGAATTGGAAAATGAACATGACTCAGAGCGAGTCGGAGGCATTCATCACGACTTTGCTGCGCGAGATCGATGACCTGGATGCAGTCGAAGTGGTGATCGTCCCGCCCTTCACCGCGATCCCGAAAGTCTCCGAGCTGCTGACGCAAACTCAGAACATCAAAGTCGGCGCGCAGAATATGCACTGGGAACGGAGCGGCGCTTTCACCGGCGAGATCAGCCCCGCGATGTTGAGAGAATTATTCGTCCGCTACGTCGTCCTCGGCCACAGCGAGCGGCGGGCTTTGTTTGGCGAGACAGATGAGATCATCAACCGCAAGGTGCACGCCGCTTACGAGGAGCTATTGCGGCCCATCGTCTGCGTCGGTGAAACCCTCGCGCAACGCGAAAAAGGAGACGTCGAGAAAGTTCTTTCAACGCAATTGCGCGGCAGCCTGGCCAACGTCGACGCGAAGGAATTGCAGGAAACCGTGATCGCATACGAACCGGTCTGGGCGATCGGCACCGGCCGGACCGCAACCGCCGAACAGGCGCAGGAAGCGCACGCTTTCATCCGCAAAACGTTAGTCGAAATGTCGGACGAAACGACGGCCGAAAAGATCCGCATCCAGTATGGCGGCAGCGTGAAACCGGATAACGCGCGCGAGCTGCTCTCGCAGCCAGACATCGATGGCGCTCTCGTCGGCGGCGCCAGCCTTGATCCGCGCAGCTTCGCGCAGATCGTCAAGGCTGGCCTGCCTAACGACCTGTAGACGCCGGCCTCTGCGTGGCGCGGGGGCGGCTTTACCTGAACGAGAGATTTCCCGTGAGATCATCGCTCTCCAGCCGCAGCTAAAGGCTCCCCCGGAGGATCTCCGCGCTGCCTACAAGCACGCCCTCATTTGTTAATCTCGAGATAGCTCCGCGACTGCGCCTTGTTCGTCCCCGGCTGCATTTCCTCGATCCGCATTTGTTTCAAAAACCAGCGCCCTTCGATCTTCTGCGCGGACACAATCTCAAACTTTTTCGCGAGCTGATTTTTCCAATCGTAGGCTTCGAGGCGCATAATCGCGCCGCTCTCTTGATCGACCCAGAGGACGGCGGTCGAGTATTGCGCCTCCTTCGAGGGCGGATGCAGGCGCAGTTTCCAGCAGGCGCGGGTGCGAACGCTGTCCGCACCGATGAGCTGCGGATCGGGCCAGTAGAGAAAGCTGAGCGCGAGATCGCCGAAGGTCACACCGGTCCCGCCGATTTTCTCGTCGAGACGCGAGGCGGCAAATTTCTCGGTGCTGGTGTCCTTGACCAGAGCGAGCCGCGAACCATCCCGGCCTAGGCGCAGCTGCAAGACAACCGGCGGATTGGCGAATGTATAGCGAATGACCGGGCCGGTTTGGGTGATGCGAAAAGGGATGATGGTGGCGCCGGATCGAAGCTGGCCCTGGAGATCGAGCTGCTGCTGCGTTTGTTGCAAGCGGACTTGTTCGAGAATGGCCGGTGCGGAGGGCGGGGCGTCCGTTGCGGCATTCGTTAGGCCAAGAGAAAGATCGAGGACGAGGAAGAGGACAAGGAGGATTCTGTTCGGCACTTGTTTCGCTGCGGCCCGCTTCTTATCGTGCCGCACCGCGCGCGGCGCCGCGGCTCCATGGATCAGACTCTGTTTCATCTTATCAACGAACAATGGACACGGCCCGCGCTCGACTTGTTCATGGCGGCGATCAGCAACGTCGATATCTGGAAGCCGTTGATCGTCCTGCTCGTGCTCTATGCGTTGATCTTCGGCGGATTCAAGGGACGCGCGCTGGTTTTCTGCATCGGGTTCGCGCTGCTCGTCGATAGCAGCCTCATCGACACGCTGAAGAACTTCGTCGATCGCCGCCGGCCGAAGCAGGCGGAGCGTGTTCGCCTCGTCGAGCTGGCGAAGGCGCGGCCGGAATTTCTCACGCTCTTTAAAAAGCCGGCGATTCGCTATTCCGATGAACGCGATCGCTATAGCTCCGGCCCATCCTTCCCCTCGGGCCACGTGACTAACAACATCACAGTCGCCATTGTGCTCGCGCTCTTTTACGGGCGCTGGGGCTCCCTTTATTTTTTGTTCGCGGCGGCGATCGGCTATTCGCGAATTTATCTCGGAGCGCATTGGCCGAGTGACGTGCTCGCGACCGCTTTTCTGGCGGCTGGCGCAACCTTTCTCGTTCTCGCGCTTCTCGAGGCGTTCTGGGGCTGGGCGGCGAGTCGCTGGGCGCCTAACGTTTACCTGCGGCATCCGCGGCTCATCGGCGGGGAGGCGGCATGAGCACGACCCGTGCTGTCTGGATTTTTATTCTCGTCCTCACCGCGATGCGGCTCGCGCTCCTCAACGCGACCCTCCTCTCGCCCGACGAAGCTTATTACTGGATGTGGTCGCAGCGCCTCGCGCCCGCCTATTTCAGCAAAGGCCCGGGGGTCGCCTTCGTCATCCGCTCGAGCACCGCGCTCTTCGGCGACAACGAATTTGGCGTGCGCTTTTGGAGCCCGCTCCTGGCCGCCGGCACGACCTTGCTGCTCTATTATTTCGCGCAGCGACTCTACAGCGCAACCGCCGGCTTTTGGGCCGTGATCGCGCTCAACGTCACCCCGATTTTCAACCTCGGCAGTCTCGTTCTCACGATCGATCCGCTCTCGATTTTCTTCTGGGCCGCCGCCTTCTACACCTTCTGGCTCGCGCTCGAGAGCTCGCCCGATTTTTCGTGGTGGTGGCCGCTCACCGGGTTGTTCATGGGCCTCGGATTTCTTTGCAAATACACCAACGCGCTGGAGCTGATGTCGATCCTCCTCGTCCTCCTCCTCGTCCCTCGTCTGCGCCGTGAATTCCTCCGGCCGAACCTTTACTCGTTAATCTTGGTTTTCGCGCTCTGCACAATTCCGCCGATTGTTTGGAATTCGCGGCACGCTTGGATCACCCTCGCGCATCTTAAATCCCGCGGCAGTCTCGACAGTGCGCCCGGTTTCCATCCTCTCGA
>JACDGM010000032.1 GCA_013815325.1 Chthoniobacterales bacterium | reverse complement strand
GCGGCGTAGCGGGACATGTGGGGGAGTCGGGGAAGTAGATACGATGAACTATACGGCGATTCACTTTATACGGCAAAGTACTTCAGAGAGTTTCGCCCCGAGCCTCCCCCGCGCGCCTATGCCTCGATGATCACCTTGAGCGCCTTCGTCTTCGCCGCGTTGCCGAACGTCTCGTACGCATCGAGAATCGCGTCGAGCTTGAAGTGGTGCGTGATCAGCTTCGTCGGGTCGATTCGCTTCGCGACCAGTGTCCTGAGCAGCATCGGCGTGCTCACGGTGTCGACGAGGCGGGTGGTGATCATGAGATTGCGGTCCCACAACGACTCGAGATGCAAAGTCACCTTCGTGCCGTGAACGCCGATGTTGGCAAGATGCCCGCCGGTGGCGACGAGCTTCTCGCAGAGCTCGAAGGTCGCTGGAAGTCCCACCGCCTCGATCGCGGTGTCCACGCCGCGTTGGTTCGTCAGCTTCATCAGCGCCTCCACTGCCTTGCCATCCGCGCTATTGATCACCGCCGTCGCTCCGAGACTCTTGGCGACTGCGAGCCGGTTGTCGTCGAGATCGATCATGATGATCTCGGCCGGTGAATAAAACTGCGCCGAGAGCAGCGCGGACAGTCCGATCGGCCCGGCGCCCACGATCGCCACGGTGCTCCCGGGCTCGATCCTTCCGTTGAGTACTCCACACTCGAAGGCCGTCGGCAGAATGTCGCTGAGCATGACCATCGCATCGTCGCTTACGCCCTCGGGGATGTTATACAGGCTCAGGTTCGCGTGAGGGGTGCGCACGAACTCGGCTTGCGTCCCATCGATCGTGTTGCCGAGGATCCATCCGCCGGTGGTGCAGTGCGAGTACATGAGCCTTCGGCAATACTCGCATGTGCCGCACGCACTGATGCACGACACCATCACGCGATCGCCCACCTTGAATGCCGTGACCGCCGCGCCAACCGAATCGACGACGCCGATCCCTTCGTGGCCGAGGATGCGCCCGGGGACGCAGCTGGGCAGGTCGCCTTTGAGAATGTGGAGGTCCGTTCCACAGATCGTCGTGTGGCTCATCTTCACGATTGCGTCTGTCGGCTCTTTGATCTCCGGCTTGGCGTGATCGATGAGAGCCTTCTTACCTGGGCCCTGATATACGAGTGCTTTCATTGGTGCCTTCCGCGTGGATGACATGAGTGTCGCAGCGGACCTGGCGACCGTCATGCGAGGCGGAGGGCCCGCGCAGTCGCAGCGCGGGACGAAGCACCGTCGATTCCTACGTCGGCACTTAGTGTGCCGTTTTGTACATAAAGCGCGCTCGCAGCGCCCGCTCTCCGGTGGCGGAGAAGATCACGGTGCGTGTCTTCCTCGCGCGGGTCGCCCACTTCCTCGCGAAGAACCCTTCGAGGAGTGCAGCGCCGAGCGCGCCGGCGAGATGCGGGCGGCGCACGCTCCAGTCGAGACAGGCGAGACACAGCGGCCGTCGCCGACTCTCGAGCGCGTCGAGATCGACGCCGAAGTCGCGCGCGAAGCTCTCGCCTTTTTCGGTGAGCGTGAGCTCGCGACCATCGCCGCGGATGCATCCCTGCTGACGAAGGCTGTCGTACACCAGCACACCGAGGTCGCCGGCGAGATGGTCGTAGCAGATGCGCGCCTTTCGCATCGCCACATCGGCGGGTCCCGAGTCGACGTGCACCGCGCCCAGGCGGTGGGCGAGGCCGACAAGCGTCTCGATGACTGTCCCGACTTCGTGGTTCGCGAGGCGAAAGTACCGGTGTCGCCCCACGCTCTCGACGTCGACGAGCTTCGCATCGACGAGCTTCGAGAGATGGATGCTCGCGGAGCTCCTCGAGACATTCGCGGCGCGCGAGAGCTCGGTGGCGGTGAGCGCGCGGCCGGTCATCATCGCGACGAGGATAGTCGCGCGCGCGTGGTCGCCGATCAGTTTCGCGATCGTGGCGATGTCGGGGGTCTCATGGCTGTCGTGCATGGTTTGATGATAGTAAAACCATTCACGTCAAGCAAGATCGTAACATGCGTCATCGCAAACAGAGAGACCGCATGTCCATTACCGTCTTCATCCGCTACCAGATCGACCCGTTTCAGCTCGATGCGTTTTCCCGCTATGCCGAAAATTGGTCGACGATCATCCCGCGTTGCGGTGGCGATCTCATTGGTTACTTTCTCCCACATGAAGGAACGAACGACATCGCCTTTGCCCTCATCTCCTTCGAGTCGCTCGCCGCGTACGAGAGCTATCGCGCGCGGCTGCGTACGGATCCCGACGCGAGGGCGAACTTCGATTTCGCCGTCGCCAATCGCATTATCCTGCGCGAGGAGCGCACCTTCCTCCGCGGCGTTCCGAGCACGCTCACGCGGCACAAGGGATAGTTGACGCGAGTCCTCCTCCTCCCTGGTCTCTACAACTCCGGCCCCGAGCATTGGCAGTCGCACTGGGAGCGCGAGCTTCCTGACGCCGTGCGCATCGTGCAACGCGACTGGGACAATCCGGTGCGGGAGGAGTGGGTCGCGACCCTCGAGGAAGCGGTCGCCGAGTTCGGCTCGGATGTCGTGCTCGTCGGCCACAGCACCGCATGCGCGCTCGTGGCATTCTGGGCCGGCCAGTCCGCGCACACGGTTCGCGGCGCGCTGCTCGTAGCGCCGAGCGATACGGAGGCGGCGAGCTACCCAGCCGGCCCCACGGGTTGGGCGCCGATGCCGACAGCGAGACTCTACTTTCCCACGATCGTCGTCACGAGCACCGACGACGAATACGTCACGCTCTCACGCGCCACCGACTTCGCGCGCGCCTGGGAAAGCCGCCTCGTCGACATCGGGCCCGCCGGCCACATCAACTCGGCCAGTGCACTCGGGAGCTGGCCGCGGGGGAAGAAGCTGCTCGCCGAGCTGACGGGCGCTCCCGCGAGCTGAGGTCGAGCGGTCGCCGAGAGTGCCGGCGGCGGGGGCGAAGGCTCCGTCATGGCGCAGCTGCAACATTCTGCGCACGAGATCTCCCCTCGCCGCGTCCCTCCCCCGCTTTCGACATCGAATCCAATCTATGGCATAGCCAATGCACTTGTGTCGGCTACTCAGTGCCGGGAGGGGGCATGCGATACGACGCGAACGAACAGGGTAGTGCGCTCAGCGATCATCAGAAATTCGGCGGAAGCGAAGGAATTCGGGCCTCTGCAGTTGATGCGGAGCACACCGTCGAACATGTGGTTTCGGAGGCCAAGGCGTCGATCAGCGACGCGAGTGAGACCATGCAGGAGCGTGCGGGTCAGCTCAAGACGAAGTTGGCAGACAAGCTCGAAGGCGGCGCAGCGGCCGTGCGATCACGGACGGCAGAGACCAGCGGTCTGGACAGCGCTGTCTCAACCACCAAGGAGAAGCTTGCTGGAGCTGGGGAGCGTGTGGCTTCGGGAATGGAAGACACCGCGGGTTGGCTGCGCGGCACGGACATGGCTTCCATGCAGCGTAGTCTCGAAAAGCAGGTGAAAGAGAGTCCGGCGCGAACACTCCTGATTGCAGCGGGCGTCGGTTATCTGCTCGGACGCGCGTTCAAGGGCCGGGACGGCTGATGATCGAGCAAAGCTCCCGGTCCAACGGCTCGAGCATCGGCTCGTTGGTCCATGCTCTAGTCGATGGGTCGCGGAGCTTGCTGCGTCAGGAATGGCGCCTAGCAAAGTTGGAATCCGCGGCGCTTGCGAAGGAAATCGGACTGGGGTTGGCGGAGATCGCCGTGGGTGGTGTTTGCCTCGCCCTCGGCAGTCTCGCCTTGATCTTCGGCTTGGTCCTCGCACTGGCGGAGTCTTGGGTAACAGCACACGTCATCCTTACGATTGCCTTGGGCGTGGTGGTGGTGAGCCTGTTCGTTGCATGGCTCGCGAAGAAAGGCCTTGCACTCCTCGTCGAGACGACTGATCCTGGCGAGCATCCACGGGAGATCGAGATATGGCCGAAACAGCAGCGGACGTTCGCCGCGACATCGAAGTAACTCGCGGAAGAATGTCTGACACGATTGCTCAGCTGGAACGAAAGTTCGACATCAAGGAGATGGTTCACAACAATCCACTTCCTGCCTTGGCCATCGCCGCTACAGCGGGCTTCTTGTTCTCGCGAAATTCGCGGCACGGGAAGCAGGTCGCGGGAGCTGCCATGAGCGGTTTGGTCGGGCGCGCTTCAGTTGGCGGTGTCGTTAACGGAGTCGCTGAAAAACTCTTCGGCGGAGTTGCGGATGTTTTGGGCCAGAAAGTCGATGGCTGGGTGGATGATTTTCGCCAAGTCATCGCTCCGGAAGCGGGCCGCGTCGGATCCTCTTCTCTCCGGAGTGTGGACGCGAGAAACGAGAGGAGTGATGCGCGAGGCGATTGAGCCTTCCATCACGGAGATGCTCGGTCGGCTCGGCGCCGATTCGCAGCAGCTCGTGGCGGATGAGGTTCGGCTCGCGAAGCTCGAGCTGAACGAGGGCGCTCGGCATCTATCGCGTGGACTGGCCGGCGTCGTGGCCGCGTTCGGCATTGCGATAATTGCCGCGACGGCAGCGACCGTACTGGCGATCATGCTTGCCGGCAATCTTACGGGAAATTTGTCGCTCGGCGCATTGATCGTCGGCGCGCTGGAGCTGTTGCTCGGGCTCGCGTTCTACAAACGTGGCCGAGCTTCCCTGCTTCCGAAAGCTGCGACGCCCTAGAGTATCGACGGGCTAGCGCTCGACCAACGCACTGGCTCGATCCGCGAAATCACGACCGTCCAGGCGAGCACCCCCAGCAGCGAGAACGCGATCGCAAGTCCGAACGCGCTCGCGAAGCTCCCCGTTTTGTCGACGAGGTAGCCTGTAATCGCCGGTCCCGCGATCCCCGCGAGATTTCCGACCGCGCCCTGGAATCCGATCCAGCGTCCCGCCGCTTTCGGACCCGCGAGCAGCTGACCCACCGCGTACAACGTGGTTGACGCGAGACCGAAGGTGAATCCAACCGCAAGCAAGCTGACGTCGAGCAGCACCGGCCCACCTAGTAGAACGCCGAGCAGACACACGGCTGAGCCGATCTCGCTGATGATGAGCGTGTTGCGATAGACGCGGTGCGGCGACTCACCCGCTGTTATCTGTTTATCGATCGCCCATCCCGTCGCGAGCGCGCCCACCGCGTGCATCGCGTACGCGAGGCCGCCGATCGTCGCCATGCGCGTGAGCGAGTATCCGCGGATCTCGACGAGATAATACGGCAGCCAGCTGAGCACGAAGTAGAATATGTAGTTCGCGCAGAAGTGCCCAAGACCTGCGCCGAGCGCGGCGCGCTGCCGGATGATTTCGAGAAACGATGGATTCGCGCCGGCTTCGGCATTCTGAGGCGCGCGCGCCGAGAGCGTGCGCGCGGGCCCCATCAGCCACGGAATTAGCCAGAGCAGCGAGAGTGCGCCGAGCGAGATAAAGAGCGCGCGCCATCCATAGCGCGCGAGGATGATGCCGCCGACGAAGGTTCCGAACGCGGGGCCGAGTGCTAAGCCGATCGCGATGTCTCCGTTCGATCGGCCGCGCCGATCGACGGCGACGTTCTCTGCCAGCATCTTCGAACTGCAGGGAAAGGCGACGCTCTCGCCGAGTCCGAGTACGAGACGCAAGCACAGGAGCGAGATGAACGTGCTCGCGAATCCTGTTGCGATCGTCGCGAAGCACCAGAGCGCGAAGCCCGCAGCGATGACACGCTGCACCGGATACCGCTCGGCGAGCCATCCGGCTCCGAGCTGGCTTACCGCGTATGTCCAGTAGAACGCGGAGAGGAGAATGCCGATCTGTGTCGCCGAGAGGTGGAGCTCGGTCGCGAGCACCGGTGCCGCGGTGGCGAGATTTCCGCGATCGACGAAATTGATGAAGATCGCGGCGGCGAGCAGCAGCGAAAGTCTTCGTGCGGTCTTCGCATCACTCACAGAATGTTCGGCGCCGCTTCCGGCGGCTTGGTCGACTTGGCGCTCATCGAGTGCGAGAACACGGCGCCGTCCTCGACCGCACCGCGCGGAGAGAGAATCGCCCAGTTCACTACGGCGCCGCCGCTCGAGCTGAGCCCGTCGCCGCTCCACATCAAGCTCCACAGGCTGTGCTGCACGCGATTGTTGCCGCCCGCAAGTACGACGCGCGCATGGAGAATCATCGGATCGTGCGTCATGATCGACTCTACGCGGAAGAGTCGTGCGAGAGTGGTGAGCCCGGAGCCGCTGGCGTCGGCCTTTGTGAGCTGAGACTGCAGGTCGTTGAATCTTTGATCGAGTGGGCTCAGCGCCTTGGAGACAGGATCCGATTTCTGCTCGGCTTCCGTCTTGGCAATGGGTTTTGGCTTCTTGGTCACCTCAGGCGTGGTTTCCTCACGATCGATCTCGTCACCTGTGCTGCGTGTGATGAGCGACTCGCGCTTCGCGACGTGATGCTCATCCATTGCACTCTGATCGAGCGCCGTTACCGCGGCGGCTCTCGCCTTCTTCACATGCTCGAGCAGCGTCTTCAGCGATCCTGGTGCCGATGACGGCTTTCTGAACACCACGAGATCCGGGACGATGACTTCCCTCGCCTTGTGCATGCGCACTCTGGCGGCGAGCTCGATCTCGAAAGCGACCGTGTCGATCGAGACCGGCACTCCCTTGTAGTCGACGTCCTGCCGGAAGAGGCTGACGAGCGAGAGTGCGCCCTGCGCTGCGGCCGTGGCGGCAGACAGTATCGGAAGCAACGGCGGTATGAGCGCAGCATGAAAGCCAGCGTTGCTTTCTCCGCGGCTCACCGAGCGCGTCATCGATTGCGCGGGGTGCGCGAACGCGTGATAGTCCTGCTCGAGCTCGACGAGAACCTCCGCCGTCGCCGCGAGGCTGCTCAGGTCCGCCAGGAACTGCGTCCCCGCGATCACGACCGCGTGATCCTTCGTTCGCCCTGAGATTCGCTTCGCGATCTTCTCGGCGATGACGCGCGCGGCGTCATAGCTCAGCCGCTGCGCTTCGAAAATCACCTTGTCATCAAAGGTCGTCTTGCCATCGAGTGGCTTGCTCTCGTCAGCCATCGAATACCTCGTCGCGAAAATGGGCTGCGTTCTGTCGCTATACTATTCCCGCGCAGAGAGCGCTGCAAGCGCGATGAGCGACGCGAACTAGAACCTGTACGACGCCCCGCTCCCGGTGTTGAACACCAGCACCTCCGCATCCCGCCCCACCCTCCCGACCCTCGCGAGCTCCGTCACCACCGCGAGTGCGCAGCCACCTTCCGGCGCCGCGTCGATGCCCGTCGCGCGCGAGAGCCGCGCCGTCGCCGCACGGATCGCATCTTCGCTCACCGCGAGCGCGTCGCCGCCGCTCTCCTTCACCGCGCGCAGGATGAGTCGATCGCCGAGTGGGCCGGGCACGCGCAGCCCGCTCGCGTGCGTCGTCGGATTCTCCCACGGTGTCGCACGATCGAGTCCCGCGTCGAACGCGCGCACTATCGGCGCGCAGCCGTCGGCCTGCGCCACGATCATCTTCGGCATCGCGACATCGGTCGCCAGCCATCCGCCGTCGCGCATCTCGGCGAACGCCTTCCACATCCCGATCAGCCCCGTGCCACCGCCCGTCGGATAGATGATGTGCGTCGGCAGCCGCCACCCCATCTGCTCGGCGAGCTCGTAGCCCATCGTCTTCTTCCCCTCGATGCGATACGGCTCGCGGAGCGTCGACACATCGAAGAAGCCACTCTCCGCCGCGAACGCGCGCGCCTGTTTGCCCGCGTCGCCAATGTGTCCGTCGACGAGTCGAAGCTCTGCGCCGAACACGCGGATCGTCTCGAGGATCGGCGCGGGGGTGCTCGAAGGCGCGTATACGACCACCGGTATACCGGCCGCCGCACCATAGGCCGCGAGCGCCGCACCCGCGTTGCCGGCGGTCGGTGTCACGAGCCCCGGAACGCCGAGCGCGCGTGCACGCGTCACCGCCGCGCTCATGCCGCGCGCCTTGAATGAGCCCGTGGGGTTGAGCCCCTCATCCTTGATCCAGAGTCGCGCGACACCGATCTCCCGCGCGAGCGCAGGCGCATCGTGCATCGGTGTGAGCCCTTCGCCGAGCGACACCGGATGCTTCCAGTCCCCAAGCGGCAGAACTGCCGAATACCGCCACATGTCCCAGCGCGCATTGAGGGCGTCACGAGATGGGTACGCCGAATCGTAGCGAACGAGCCACGGCTGCCCGCACCTGGGGCACACGGTTGCCAGCGCATCTCCTGGTGCGCGCGAATCGCACGCGGAGCATTCGAGATGCCAGGCGGTCATGACGCGAAGATCAAATGCGCCCCGCTCGCCAGCTCCACACGGCGAACACGATCATCGCCAGAACGAAGGCGGGAAAGACCGTGATCATGCGGCCGGCGCCGACGCTGCCCGATCGCGTCGGCGTCAAAAGCATCACCGCCGCAAGCGCGCAGATGGCGACGATCGTCCCGCCTCGCCGTAGCCCCAGCGCGACTCCAGGTGCCCACGACGTGCCGGAAATGGCGCCCGCCACAAAAATGAGGGCGATGACCCCAAGCAGCCCGAGCAGATAGAAATCGTATGGAGTTGGATCTCCTGAACCGATCACAATTGGTCCTCTGGACGAGGGAGCGCACACAGCTCAAAGTACCTCGGCGATCGCATTTCCGCTGTCGAATTCGCCCTGCGTCGTTCGTCGTGATGATGAGAGTATCTACGATAACCGAAACCATTGGAGAGTGAAGCATGCGAAAGTTGATCATCAAGACGTCGGTCTCCCTCGACGGATTCGTCTCGACGACGGACAAGAAAAACGACTGGGTGTTCCCGAGCTCGGACAAGGGCAGTGGAGACTGGACCATCGCCGACCTCTGGAACGCCGGGCTGCACATCATGGGTAGCAACACCTTCCACGACATGGCATCGTGGTGGCCCGGCTCGACGGAGGTGTTCGCGCCTGTGATGAACGAGATTCCGAAGGCGGTGTTCTCGAAGGATCCGCACACGACGGCGCGCGAGAAATGGTCGGATCGCGCGAAGATCGAGTCGGACACGGGTCAGAAAAGCAGTGCGAACTCGAAGAACGCGACTCCGGAAAAGGAGCAGAGCTGGCGCGATGCGCGCGTGCTCACGGGCGACCTCGCCGAGGAGATCACGAAGCTCAAAGGCGAACCGGGGAAGGACATCTACGCGCACGGAGGCTCGAGCTTCCTGCAGAGCCTCGTGAACACAGGGCTCGTCGACGAATATCATCTGCTGGTACACCCGGTCGCACTAGGCAATGGCTTCGGGCTGTTCGCGAAGCTGCCGCAGCGCGCCGTCCTGCGCCTGATGAGTGCTCAGGCATTCGAGAAGGGTGCCGTCGCACACATCTACGTGCCGTCGCAGGCCTAGTAGACGATGGCGAGACCGAGCGACGTGACGCGCTGGAAGACGAACAGCGGTGGCGGGTCGCCGTCGTTGAAGCAGAACGAGAGGCCGACGTGCTCGGTGAATCGGTACGTCGCCGTGAGCGTGCCGAAGTCGTGATTCGACGTCGTCACGCCCGCCGGCACACTATTGAGCTTGTAGTGCTGCCAGCCGGCCTGCAGATCGAATTCCGCACAGCCGAAGGTCTTGCAGAAGCCGGTTGGCTTCGCGGGGCCGAACCATTTGGCGATCACGCTCACGCCGCCCTTCAGTCGCGAAGGGTCGTTCGACTCGCCGCGCGATACGTCGCGTCCGCGTATCGTCCACCCCTTCTCGAAGCCGACGCTCGGCCAGACTTGCACGAGGCCGTGCAGAAAGATTTCGTGCGAGGTGAGGCCGCCGAGTCCTGGTTTGAGGACGAAGTCGAAAGGGATGAAGTTCATTACGGTTGCGCTCTTGTCGAGCTCCGCGCGCGGAGTGAGCGTGGCCACGAGCGCGCGAAGGAAGTGCTTATTCTGGTCCCAGTACATGAGGCCCGAGTACTGCACACCCGGATTGATGTACCCCTTGGTGCTCGCGTCCGTGGAAACGGAGAGGTCGAGATAGGGCGACAGCGAGCCCTCGTAGCCGAAGCCGTCATCGTGCTCGATGATCGTGCGCAGCGCGAAGGGCGTGTTGTGCCACGTCGCCTGGAAGGTTGCGGTCTTCGATCGCGTGGTCTGCGAGTAGCCGCCGCTGATGCAGATAGAACAGCTCGACTGCTCGCTCAGCCCAACTGACGTCCGGTTGGTGTACGTCACCGGCCTGATGGTCACGGTTGGCGCGGGCGCATTGCTCGGTGCGCTCCGGCTGAACTTCGCGGTAATCTCGTCGCCCGAGTGGAGTCGAATGCCCTGATCGAATGTGCAGCGGAAGGACAGCGTGTTGACGTTGTAGCAGAGCGGCTGGCCGGTCTTTCTGTTCGCGCTCTCCGGAATCTCGATCTTTTTTCCCGCGGCGAACAGCTCGAGCGCGAGTGTGGAGTCGCCGAGCGCGTCGAGATCGTACGTGACCTCGATGACCTTGGTCGGTGGCTTGGCAATCGGGCGCAGCTGCGCAGTGACCGGCTCGAGCTGGAGCGAGCTGTTTGCGCCGATCGACACCGGGCCGGAAGCCGATTTGAGCGCGATGCTGTCGAGCACGAGGATGTATGCGTGCGAGTCGATGAGCGCGGGAGCACCTGTGGCGAGCGCCACGCAAACGCGAATACGTGCGGAGCCCTGACGGGCGCACCCCTGCTCGCTGACGTCGGACTCACTTTGGAGCGCGAGCAGCGACTTGTCGGCGCGGTCCAGGAGGATGAAGCGACTGGTGTTCACCGGGCGCTTGTAGTCCGCGAGCGGGAGCGGGAGCAGCAGTACCAGCGCACGCCTGTCCGCTCGGCGCACCACGCGAATGTCGCTCGCGCTCTGCGCGTTTAGAGGTGTGCCGAGGGGGAGAAGGAGGGCCAACGCTATCGTATGTATGGTGCGATGGCGCATGAGACGATCGATCATCCGAGCCTGTCCGTGACTTCGCGCGTGAGCGAGTCGACGGTGTCGGAGCACGCCAGGTCATCGGAGCTGAAGCGCGGGTTGAGCGTGCGCCATTTCGCGTTGAGCTGCGACGCCAGTCTCCCGCGAAACACCATGTCGCAGGAGGACGTCAGCTTGGAGAGCGGCTTGCCGCCGACCTCGGATGGTTTCACTCCGCATACCTGCGCGACGACTGATGCCACGCCGCACTCGACGTCATCGTCGTCGAAGCTCGCTGGGAGCATCGCCGGCTTCTTCGCGCCCTTCTTCACCTTCGCCGCCGACTTCTTCGGGCGCTTCTTCACCTTCTTCGCTGCCACCCGCGCTCCCCTCCCCTACTGCGTCGCGACCGGCGCGGCGACGACCTTGAAGCCATCGCTCGACTGCCCGAACACCCACACCATGTAGCGGCGTCCCGCTTCGACGTTCACCGACGCAGTCGTGCCCACGGGGGCGAGCCCGTTGCAATTCGACAATCCCGATCCGCGCTTGGAGGTGACGACGCCCAGCGTGTGGGTGCCGGGCGCAACGGGGAAGAACAGCGTGGCCGAGACGGATGAAGGCATTGTCCTGTACTTCGCCGTGTCGCCGCTTGCCGCCATGTCATTCGGCGCGTGGGGACACTTGCCGTCGATCATGAAGTAGAGCTCGGGGAGCGCGTCGACATGCGAGTTCGCGGCGCGCACCACGAGCAGCCCCTCGGCGCTCTGAATCTTCTTCGCGCTGTCCGCCTGGTCGGAGTTCACCCGCCTCCCCGCCTCGGCTATCGCCACGATCGCGATCGATGCGCCGCTGCCCGCATCTTGCGCGGGACCCAGTGCGATCGACATCCGGTCGCCGGCTTCCCACCCCGACTGATCGATGACGCCGCCGAAGGGATGCACGCTCGTTTTTTGATCCGCCCGAAAGACGAAGAGGAAGCTCTTCGCGCCCGGGTTCGGCGCATCGGCGCGCGGCGAGACGTATCCCGAAATCTTGCCGTATTCGAGATGCTTGATGATCGGTACGTCGCTCGAATCGGGCCTGCCGTACTCGTAAAAGTCGAGCGGGCCTGCAGGCTTGCCGTCAATCTCGAGCAGATTCGCGACGCGAACCTTCCCCGTCGGCAGCCCATACTTGTGCCCGGACTTCGGAGCAGGATGCGACGCGGCTTCGAGCTTGTTGATCGAGGACGCGAGCGAGTCGACCTCCGGCGTGCGTGGAGGCTCGCCGCCTTTACCAGTACAGGCGAACAGCGCGGCGGTCGCCAGTGCAATCAGAGCTCGCGTTTGCTTCGGTGTTGCGCGCATCGTCACCCATGACGTTCAAGAGTCGGTAAGCCGCCTGCTCCTGACTATATCATGGATGAGCGATGCCACAACTGACAAGGCCGAAGCTCCTTCTCAATTCCCTTCCGACAGCCTGATATCGCCATTCACCGTGCGCACGCGGATCAGCGCGCCGCCCTTCCCGATCTTCTGCTTGACGCGCACATACTTCCGCGGCGTGCCGTGCGTCGAATCCCAGTCGGGCGTCTCCGTCTGCTCGAGCGGATAGTCGCCCTTGATCTGGGTGTGTTTGCCGAAATTCTGCGTGTAGGCGGTTTCGAGATCGAGCGTGACGTCGGCGCCGCGCGGGATTACGACGTCGACGTTGCCGTTGCCGGAGCTCACGTCCACCGCGTGCGCCTTTCCCTTCCCCGCCGTGACCGTGATGTCGCCGCCGCCCGTCCTGGCCGTAGCGTCGCCGTCCGCCTCGTCGATGCTGATGTTGCCGCCGCCAGTGCGGAGTCGAGCGCCCTTCCGCGCGCGCAGGACGTGGATTGAGCCGCCGCCCTGGTCGATGACGATCGTGCTGTCGAGATCGCCGAGGTTGCGCCGGATCATGATTCGCATGCTGTCCGCGAGAACGCGATTGAGCTTCATCGCGATCCGTGCGCGACCCATCGACTCGCGGCTCAGCTCCGCGGCATTGCGGCTCGTCTCCGCGGCATCCCGGCTCATCTCCGCGGCGTCGCTCGCATCATCGGCATCTGCGTAGTCGCTCTGCGAGCTCGCGCGAGCGCGCTCCATCGTCCGCTGCGCGCGCTTCAGCGCCTTCATCGTCTGCTTCATGGTCTCCTGGTCGATCTCCGGGATCGGCGGAATTTCCGGGATGTTCGGCAGCTCGGCGAGCGCGGGCATCTTTGAAAAGGCCGGCCAGCGAAAGTCGAAGTTGCCGTTGGTGCGCGCGCTGCTCCCCGAGGCGCCGACGAGACTGCCAGTTACCTGGTCGAGATCGACCGTGCCGCCACCAGTGGCGACGGAGCCATCGAGATGCGAGTTGGACACGCGCACGTTGCCGCCGCCGGTGCTCAGGTTGGCGTATCCGCTTGCGTGTGAAATCTCCATCTTGCCGCCACCTGTTTCGCCGGTGAGCCTGCCGTCGACGCCGTTGATGATGACGCTGCCGCCGGCCGAGTGGATGCGAAGGTTGAAGTGCTTCGGCACGCGAATGGTGAATGCGTTGTCGAACTGCTGTGTGTCGGAGCGGCCGACGTAGCGCGCGGTGAGCTGCGCTCCGTCGCCGTGCGCGTCGAGATCGACAGTGACGTCGCGCCAATCGCGGCCGCCGAGCGACCCGCTGACAGTGATCTTCGAATCATCCGTGCCCGCGATGTCGATGTCGCCGCCCGCGTCGAGATCGAGATCGAGCGTGCCGCCGGACTTGGCGGGTACGGATTTGCTGAACGTGGAGTCGGGGTGCGAGCGCGCGATTGATGCGCTAAGCGCGACTGGAGCAACGAGAGCGACGCGCGCCGGCTGTGGCGCCCTCGACGCTTGATGCACGACGAGCATGGGAGGCGCGACGGCAATCGTCGTGCGCACCGTCGTGCGCGTCTGCACCTCACGCACGACTGGCTTGAACGCCGACACGATCATCAGCATCGCCGCGGCGGTCATGGCGGCGAGCACTCGCGTGCGTGTCGTGGTCCGTGCGCGACGCGGCTCTGCGCGCAGTACTGCAAGCAGCCGTCCCTCCAGCTGCGAGGGACGCGCCATCGCTACCGAGACGATGCTCGATGCGCCGAAAGAACGGGAGAACTTTGCGACGTCGAGGAGATGTGCCGCGTATTCAGCGGCCGGCGTACCGCGCTCCAGTACTCGCTCGTCGCACGCGCGCTCACACTCCGCACGAAGTCTGCGCGCCGCGAGAAGCACGAGCGGATGGAGCCAGTAGGCGACGCATGCGAGCGTCGCGACGAGCTGCGTGGCCGAGTCTCGGCGCGCGATGTGCGCCATCTCGTGCATCACGACGACGCGCTTTCTATCGGGCGCCCATGCGAGCGCCGCTTCAGGGAGAACTATCACCGGCGAAAGCACGCCCCACGTCACCGGCATGCTCACCGATGGACTCGTGAATAGCGCGACGCGGCGCGCCACGCCCGCATGCATCGCCTCGGCCTCGAGGATCGTGCGCCATTCGTACGTCGTGAGCGCGGTTGCGTTCCGGCGCACGCGCGCGAGGCCGATGCGGCCGAGGGCGATCCAGGCGAGCCCGATGAACACGCCCAGGAGCCAGACTACGAGGATCATCTGCGGAGCGGAGAGCGCGCGCGGCGCGAGCGTCAGGCGAACGATGCCGTCGATGACTTGGGAGGCGAAGCCGGGCGCGGGAGCGATCGATGGAGCAAGCGAGCTGGTGACGAGAACCGGATGTATAGACTGGCTCTTCGCGACCGGAGTCGACGTAACTACCGATTCTATAGTAGTGGGCGCGGAAGGCAGAACCGCGACGCGCCACTCCGGAACGAGGATCATCGCCGCGGGGAGCGCGACGACGCAGGCGAGCGTCGCAGCGATCACGATGTGGCGCACAGCGTATGTCGAATGGCGCAAGGCAACCGTAACGAGGCCGCCGGCAATCAGGAGGGCCGTGAGCTTGACCGCGAGGGAGAGAATGAATGGAGTCATGACCGTCCTCCTTTGGTGTTCTTACGCTCGGCCGTACGTGCGCGCTCGATCAGAGATTCAAGCCGATCCAGATCCGCGTCGCTGAGGTGCCCTTCGTACTGGCCGATCATAGCCGCCACGGCGGCGCTGGCAGAGTCGTCGAAGAAGGTGCGAACGAGATCGCGCACCGCGGACTTGCTGACGTTCTTCACGTCGGCTGTGGCGAGGTAGATGTAGCGCGGACCGTCCTGCTCGTGTTTGAGGTAGCCCTTCTCCTCGAGGAGTCGCAGCATCCCGCGCACCGCGGAATAGCTCGGCGGATCGGGAAGCTCCTCGAGAATCTCGGCGGCGGTGGCGCGGCCGCGTCGGTAGACGATCTCCATGAGCTGGCGCTCGCGGCGGCCGAGCTGGGAATAGACGGCGGGGGACGGCATGGTGCGGCATCTCCGGTGAGGACACGGAGAATATGCTAGTGGGTTAGCAGGGTGTCAATAGGTTGGCACCGTGCTCTTTTATAGCGGGCGCTGCGTCAGCCGGTAAATTCAAATTGGCAAGTGCACTAGCTGATGACTCCGATTCCACCTCTCGGCAACGGAAACAAAGTGGACGTCTTCCAATCGTAATTTTGCTACAGGTTAACGCTCTAAACAACCAAGGCCAACCGTTTCTCCGTCGTGCGAGAAGCATTGGATGGTGCGACGTAGACGATACCTCGTGAGAAGACGGATGTAACGGTCCGCGCCTGGAAAATGCACAGATTAGAATAATCCGTCGCAGCGCTTCCTTCCACAGGCGAAATGGAGCTCTAGTGAATCCACGCCGAGAATGCCTGAATGCGAGCAATGTTCGCACGGCCGTGATTTGACATCGCCCCCCGTACTTGGCGTCGGAGCTACCCGCATCAGACCTGTCCCGATCCTTGTCAACCAGTCGTGGGGAGATTCCATTTTGGTTCATTTTCTGGGCGCCCAATCAATTGTGCGTTCAATCGGTAGATTGCGGGATGGGTGAGAAGTTCATATCCGACACTCTTCAGATGTGATAGTCGGTCTCTCATTCTCTTCAACGGCCCCAGCGCTGCGAGTAGTTCGGGTGGAAGTTGAAGTCGATTTGCTCGAACGTGGTGATCGATCTCACCGATCTCCAAATCCTCAACGCGCAGTGGACGATCCTGGGAATCGACCAAGCGAACTTTCGCGGCGCGCAAAAGACCTACGTAATCTCGGCGTCGTTCCTCGATAAAGGGGAGAAGCACCGAGAGCTGACCGGTCCAAATCAGTCTTTCGATCGCATCCCGAGCGTCTAGGAGCGCGTGCACACACGCGTGTTCTCGAAAAGCTCCGTCCTTTAAGTCACACTGTCCGGCCGGCCAATCGGGACCTCGCGCGCGTATTTTCTCAGTGTTCCATTCCAGAAGCGAAGCTAGCCGCCGCAGTGCCGCGGTGGGTTCAAGGATTGTTTGCAGGGATTCGTTCCGCAGATATTCAACCACCGCCGGATCCCATTGCGCCAAGCTGGAGCATACAGAGGCGGCGACTGCTCGCTCCAATGCAGAATACGGAGCATCCTCGAATAAGAGCGATGCAAAGAGGGATACGTCCGCCGGCGACGCGATGCCACACCAGAAGCGTACGCTTAAGCCATCATCAAATGTTGGCATTTCTTTAGGCGACACACCGCGAACGATGACACAAAATACCGTCCTGCGATGACGCGCCGCTGATTTGGTGATAGTCGCCCAATCACGAAGAAAAGTTCGCCAGGCGGGCCACGTTCTGCTATCGCAATTGTCTATCAGGATTCTCAAGCCAGCAAACTCGCTCGCTTCAGACAAGGCACGCATTAAATCGCTCGTCGCGTTCGGACGCAGAGGGAGAAACTCGTCGGCGAGAGCGGCAGCTGGAGAGAGGGTTTCGGACAAGCTTCTCCGTTCCGTCTCCCATTGCAGGTCGCGGCGTGCGCCTTCGAGTAAGTCGCGCCAGTCCACTTCCACTGTGGTTGGCACCGCCAGTACAGTGTTTCGACCTTGATCTATCTCATCGAGTAAATGGGTCAGAGCGCGAGTCGGTCCAGGCAAGGCGTACCATAGCGAACTCACTCTCCCCCTTAGTTTTCAAGAGAGGGCAGAAATTGCGCAACAGTAGGATTGACTGACCAGGATCGTTCATGTCCGAGGGTTATGAGACCAAGCAAGTCCGCCCATTCGCGAACGCGTGGGACCAGCGCGGCAAAAGTTGGGGCGTACATTTCTGAGGCGTCTCGCCACTCGGCATCGCGCAAGGACCCGTGAGCGTTCAACACTGAGAGAATGCGCGAGGGCTCCGCCAAATCCAAACCAAAGGACGAGACGTGCGCGGAGCGCGACGATGGCTGTTCGGCGGCATCGGCGAATCTGAGTTGTTCGCGAAGGGCGGTAGGACGCGCGTGCTGAATTGCTTCTGCGTGCTCATACAGAAAATGAGGCCAAAATCCGGTGCGCTCCCGCAAAAGCTCAATTAGGTCGCTCTCCGCGGATCGGTGCAAATCCTCAACCCACTGACGCACCGCCGCTTCGTGCCAAGGTCGGAGGGCAATGAAGCTAAGCTCGAGCCTATTGAAATCCTCAAGAATATTCGGTCGCGAGGTTAGGAGATCCCATAGGCGATGAGGTCCGCTGACGAATGCGACATTCGTAAAGTGCACTCGACCTCGTCTCCGTCCGGCTCTGCTCAGAGCCTCATGGATCCATAGCTCGGTCCACTCAACGTCCTCAAGAACGGCAATCAGTTTCGTGCCTCCACCGTCAGGGAGGTTCTCCTCCTGCGCACTCGCGAGGTCAGAACTCGATGAATTGGCACGAAGCACCGTGGCAGGTCGCCCCGTCCTAAGAGTTCGCAGAAATGGCTTGACATTATTTAGATCGGCGGCCGGAACCCCGACTATTAGCGAGACAGAGTCTCGCGCAAGAAAGAACGACGCTTCCTGCTGGGCAGTGAACGGAGAGCGAAGGGTCTCTCGAGTGTCGATTCCCGAACGCCTATAAACGCTCGGAGCGAAGGCTCGATACGCCTCTGCATTTGCTGGGTTCTCAAGAGCTGTTTCTACTTCTCGCTCGGTCCCCATGAGCAATTGCACATTTGCGCTCCGGAAAGCCGCTCTGCCATCTCGAGCATGGCGAAGAATCCCTAGTCCTACCATTTCGTCTACCAGCGCGCGAAATGTGTTAATAGAATTGTCATCCTTAAACCCTTCACCCCACCAGTAAAGCGACATCTCACGCAAAGATGCCATAGTGACTTCACCAGCGTTCTCTACTGAGTCGTTTGTAAAAACGTTGTGGGCAAGGGCGAGAGCGATCGTGCGATATCGCGGATCCAAGTTGAGAGTCAGGCTAAAGCTGTCACGAATACGAGCTCGAAGCTCCTGGCTCTGATATGCTTCTTGAACCTGTTGATCAGAGATCTCATAAGGCGGGGAGGCACGACTGCCAAATCTCCCGGCGCCACGCTCAATCACATGCTTCGAGAGTTCAGCACAGTACCGTTGGATAAGGCTCGGATAATAATTGGTCTGCATCAGGATGCGAGATACTAGCGATGGACTCAATTCGTAGCCGATCGCTCCGAGAGGCCGCGTTATCAAGGCCGCTGCCTCGCGCCATTCACCGTTCGCAATGAGGGGGCCAATACAGATCGGCTCTCCGAGATGGGCGAGCGGGTGATTTTCGAGTTGCGTCATTCGCTGTACATTGTGCAAGCCTGCGAACACAACTTTGAACCGACGCCTTGTTTCATCCATCAAGCCTTTCAGTCGGGCGGACACTGCAAACGTCTCTGACCCGTCACCACCTTCAGGCGCCCTAGCATCCTTTTCGAAAAAATTGTCAGCCTCGTCCAAAAGAACTAGCAGCCTTCGTCTGCTGTCTTTCTCAAGCCAGGACCGGATTGCACCTATCGTTCCGCCCGCCGGGTCCGATCGTTCCACGGAGTTCGAAAAGGTTGGGTCCAATCTCCGAGTTTCAGGACCAAGCACCCGCCAAAGTGCGCTGGGAGGCTGATCGATACCGATGCCATTTGCCTTCAGATCAATATAAATTGCGACGCGGTGCTCTCGCGGATAGTGGAATCGACGCTGGACGTCGCGAAGCAGTGCAGTTTTGCCAAGCTGCCTACCACCGTATACGAAACACGCGCCATTGGGATCAGTAAGTGCTTGCGTCTCTTGTTGCCGTCCCACGAACAACTCAGGAGGTACCTCGCCAGCAGTAGTGTGATAGGGATACAGGATTGTGAATGGAAGAGCGCAGTCAAAAAAGGTTGCCAGACGCGCATCCGCTCGCGCACAGAGAAAGAGCAGCAAGCTCTCGTCGAGTATCGCAAATCGCACCTTCTTCTCTCGTGAGAGCGATCGGCATTGACGCCGATCCGCTTCGCTGAGTCGACCGAAAAAGAGAACGATCACGGCCGCGCCTGGACCGCCATTATTTGCGATCTCCTGCGCAATATCTCGAGGTGTCGAGGAGGACCACGCGAGGAGGAGCTTATAATCTCCAGCGGCTTGGGAACCGAAGTGCGGAAGAGGACACTCTGACGCCGATCGGATGGGCGCTGCATGCATCGTTACCCAGCGCTCTTTTTCCTTCTCCACCTTGAGATCGTTGACCTCGAAGCCAATTTCCTCCAGAACAGAAGAAATTGCATTGATCATCGGCTTGTCGCGGGTCTGCCTTTGCTGATACCATAGGTCCATAACTCGAGCTGCCTTTTCGCGCTGTTCTTTGCTCAACGCTCCGAAATTCAGACCGGGAAGGCTGGCACCTTCCGCGATTCTGCTCGTGATCGTCGGACCGGATAGAGGCTCTCCAGCTTCGAGTTCCATAGCAGCGTGAAGAAAGGTCCGAAGTGGTCGCTCCTCGCTGGTGAGTGTCTCGGGCGGTCTCTCCCCCCGGATTGCAATCTCCAGATAGTCCTCAGCCGCCAGTATTTCCACGCGATCGAGGAGGGCCGCGATGGCGGAATATTCAGGATGCGACCTGTCAACACCTTCGCGATTCATGCGTTCGGTGACACGATCCTTTGCGAGCCCCTGATGGTCAACGAGTGAGTCGGATACCTCCCTCAGAACCCCCTGCAGTTTCACCAGATCGTCGGTTTGGCCGACAGTTCGATTAATGGCTGACAGTCTCGCGGAAAGAGCGTTTCGGTCTTGATCATTGATTACACCTTGCGACACGGCTCTTTCGAGTTCGAGCTCAAGTCGTTCCGCTTCCCCTCGTGTCTGCAGGCGATCTCGCTGGAGAGCCGAGCCGAATTCGTCTTGCAATGCGGATACTCGAGCTAAATCCTCCGCCGCAGATCCATCGGCCTTCGACACGAGAAAATCAATTCCGAGGCGTGCCGATACAAAGTCACCATTTCCGATACGCTGAGCTACAGCGTCCGCCAACGTAAGCGAACCTTCCCCTAGCGCATCCAGAATAGCGCTGCTTACGTTCGCGCCGCGTGTCTCGTTCAGTTCCCATGCTTCGCCGAAGCGCACAGCGGGAATCTTCAACAGCGCCGCGTTGAGTGCTTGATCGCGATTCGGCTCCGGGCGCAGAACAGCGTCTGGAGAGGTGAACACAGATGCGATGTCCCGCACCGCGGCACGTACTGTCGTAAGACCAGCTCGCATTCGCACACTTTGCGTCTGGGATAGAGCTTCCTCAATCTCTACCAAGACACGTGACTGCAGGGCGGTCACTTCATACCTAAGGGTGACTGCCGGCTCAAAGCGTCTTCCTCGACCCTGCTGCGGATTGACCTCTCGCAAATCCACCCAACGCTGCGCCAGACTGAGAGCTTCGCGAAATGAACTCTTCAGACGATTTAGAGCCCGCGCATGGATTGGCTGTCCGCGACGCCGATTCGGAATTTCACCATCAGTTTGCTCGACAAGTCGTTCGATGTCCTGATCTCTAGCCATCCCCTCGATCTTCAGTCGAAGTCGCGGCAGCTCAGATGTCTCATCGAGGAACACTGGCCGCAGCAGCGCCTCAACAAATCCTCCATTCTCTAGCCACTTGCGCCACACCACTGTGGCCGCCTGGTAGTTGATGCTGTATGCTTGCGCGGCGTCAAACCAGCTTCTCGCCTCTTCGCTGAGTTCTCGGAGGTGGCCGCTCCATTCGGCCTGGCCGGCAACTCGGCCAAGCACTTCAGGACTTAGCGGAAGACCGGTGGTCGAGTACGTCACTATTGCTTGCGCGAGATCTCGCAGCGAATCAAGACCGGGGATGTGATACAGATCCGCGAGTAACTGTCCAGTTCCGCTAAACGGAGACAGCATTGCGGGTCGTAGTGCAGCAGCAATCAATAAAAGGCGTCGAGCAACTACTTCGTCTTCCACGCCTGACAATTCTCTGACAAGATCCACCTGCTCGACTTCTTCTCGAATGGCATCCGCAATGCTTCCTGCAGCATCCACGACGCAGAGTGCGAGCGTAACAAGCCGACAAAATCGCGCCGGTACTCGCCATGCCGACGCGCTCTCATCAGCATCCGAACTACCTGCAAGGTGGGCGGCCAAAGAAGGTTGACCTCTAGCCATCAAATGCCATGCGAGCGCATCGCGCGCAGCACGAGAAGCAGATAAATCCTTGCTCTTCGCATCTCTCAAGATCTCTGTTAAGTCGTCGGGTACGAGGAACTGTGGCCTGGTCTCATCCGGGTCAGTCGGTGTTCCGAGCGGATAGAGCGCTCCAGGCGGCGTTATCGCGAAAATTGATGCGGAAGGCTCGGTGAGACGAGTCTCGGGTAACCATGCTAACGGGTCATGAATTCCAGTCGAAACGTCGTGCGACGCGGAATTCAACGAAGGCGAAGGCTTTGCCCGCGTGTTTTCATCCGCATCATCGCTAGCCCAAGATTCGGAAGTCTCTTCGACTTTGGAGGCCTGGCCGTGCTGATATATCTCACCGTCAATCTGCCCTGCATCGGAATCGTTTCCAGAAGCATCGTGCCGCAGGTCAACCGAAACGGAGTCGACGTTTTCAGGAATTGGAGCACTTGAACTTTTATACTGCGGATCTTCTGCCTTGTGCTCAGTCTCATCCCGGATGTTCACTGTTTCACCCGAAGTGATTTGCTCAACGCTCCCTTGTTCGTCTACTGTCAATCGAGGCGCAGCAATCGCCAGCGATCTGCCGAAGGCAGATTCAACCAAGTTGAAGATGCGCTCGGTTTCAGATTCCTCTACGAGATCTGGAGTGGTCGATATTCGAACGAGGACCAACAACGCTAGCAGCGGATGACTCCCAAGCAATAGTTGATGGAGCTCCTCGAGATCGGATGGATTCAGCGCCTCCTTTGACTTGAAACTCGAGATCAGCTTACGCGCCGCCTCCCGTGCAGAGTCGAGAGGCGCGAAGCTATTGTTGGTTCTATGGCGCAGGCGCGCGACGGGCTCGACAATGGCGATACCGCGCGAACGCTGTATCCGCTCGCCAGTCGCGTCGAGCTCCCTAAGCATTTCTTGCATTTGGTCGAGCGATAGATCGCTTTGGGCAGAACCGGCAGGCCCCGAGGCCGCATCGCCGAAATAGGTTGCGTCGCGCAGTCGACCAATTGCTACGAAGACTTCTTGGTGTTGAGCGGCGAAAAGAGAAAGGTCCGAATTCAACTCGAAATCTTGATGCGACTTGCCAATTGATAATCTCTCGTGCTCGGCGAAGAGTCTGCTTGCGAGATCTGAGGCAAAAACCCGCAGCTTCTCGAGGCTGGCGAGAGTACTGCTTGAGTCAGCCTCTGCGAGATCGGCTGCTCCCTTCAAATTCGACTTCGGAGAAGCATTCTCCGGCTTAGCGACTTCAATCGTTCGACCGTCGAGTTTCCCAAGCCAGACTCCCAGCCCGGCAAACGCACTCAAATTCTGAATGTGTAGGTATAGCAAGTAGATCAGAACTTGATTGGCAGGAAACAGCCTCAGAAGGTGATTCGCCGCCGTAGCTAAACGGTCATCGGAAATATCCTCAAGTTCTCGTGATACATAAATACAGCCCTCGTGCGGTATTCCCGCTTGCTGCAAGAATTCCTCAATGAGTTGACAGCTATCGGCAATCAGAAGGTCCTTTAACAGGTCCGAGCAGACGTGCTCGTCCAATCCCTTTGCAAGCGCCGTGGCGTTCGCAAGCTCAAGGAGCGGTAGTGTAGTGATTGATTGGGGCCGGAGCTTGAGAACCTGCGCCGCTTTGCGCAGAATCGCCGGTCTTCTTGGATAGCGTCGATTGGAAAGAAGCAATGATGCAGCTCGCCTCCGCTCGTCTACCTGGAGTGCCTGCCATAAGTCCTTAAAAAAAATCTCGTCCCGTGATTTCGCCAGCTTTAGGAGCGGCGCTCTCAGGGCGTAACTTGCCGCAAGCGCATCATCAGCTTTTCTTGTCATTTATGACCGAGGTGCCGTCAAAGGAGCGAGGGTCTGAATTTCGCGTGGAAGCTTACGCTAGTAAGCGACGACTTACCGGCCATTGGTTCACATTAGCGGGCGGACTTTGAGCAGCGAGCCCCAATGTGGTCACAACGCGGACACTAGAGGCCGCGGTTTGCAACCTTCGGGATCGGTCGTTCGACTCGTGTGCGAAGACGCACTCGCTTCATCAAATGCGCCGCGACTGCATCCGCATTCGCTTGGATCTCAGTTTCCCAGACCCGCACTACCTCCCAACCTTGTTTTCTTAAAGCCGCAGTCGTACGCCTATCTCGGAGCACATTTGATTGAATTTTCGCGACCCAATAAGCGCTATTAGCTCCCGTCGCAAGTTTTCGTTTCCGTATCGTCCAATTTCGACCATGCCAAAAGTCGCCATCGCAAAAGACCGCAATGGCTGCACCCACAAAAACAATGTCGGGTTTGCCGAGAACACCTCGTGCATGCAGTCGGTATCGCGCACCGCGTGCCGTAAGGGCCTTGCGCAGGATCAATTCATGCCTCGTGTTTCTTGCGGTGTTACTTCGCTTGGTATGCGAAGCGGCATCAGAGCTCGCGCTGAAATTCTTAAACGAGGGCGCCTTAGAGTGCGCGGCCCGTTTACTCCTCACGAAGTCCGCCACTGCGACAGCCATTCACGTTACGTGAGGAAAACTGCGAAAAAAAACGGAAGCCTGTGCAATCAGTGGAGAGACAGTCTGTGCTGAGGAGATATCCGAAACGAATCGCACTTCGGTGACTCCAACTGGCAATGTGCGTGAAACGCTAGGCACAACTCCGTAGTCGAAATACTGAACAGAATCGGTCGCGAGTTCGAGGTCGAAGGAGCGATCAAGTGAGAAAGCAAGCCCGCTCCCAAGCGTTTCAGCGACGACAAGTCTTAGACGTCCGGCTTCTTCCGCCGCCAAACCGTCGCACGCCATTTCAATCAGGTTGCCCAATGAAACGCCGCCCCCGGCGCTTTCGACGAAAACGGAAGCGATCCAGAGTGTGGTTCCCTGGGGCGGAGAGAGTTGCTCAAGGCCGAAGTGATGTCTACGCACCCGCTGGCCCGAGCTTTTCACCTCCAATCGGTCGGCTCCCAGCATGAAGTCGTATCGATCTGCGGGGTTCGAGTGCCACGTGCGTGCGAGAAGCGACTTGTCTGAGCTTGTTGCAATTAACAACAGTTCAGCCCAGACGCCTTGAACAGTCGCAGCAGAAGGTTGTGCCATGTTCCGGAAGAGCCGAACAACAGAACGAATCACTTCTTCAAGCTGCTTAGCGGTTGGAGCTTCGCCTGCGGAATCCAATAGAGCTGCAACGACGTTGAGAAAATATCTGAGAAGCAGGACGTCTTCACTGGTGCAAGTCACGGCGGTGTAAATCCCCGTAGAACTCTTTCCGGCATCCTCGACAACTTCATAGCGGCCAGAATAGGCCACATGAACGAATTCCGTCCGCACAGGGAGCGGGGTCAGAATAGGATGGCCTTCAGATTCACGAATCAGAACCACCGGATGACCGCTGCCATTCTTGCAGAGTTTGTGCGGAGCGTGGTCAGGGAATTCTATTGCGGTGAGTGAAGAGCTATCAATGTCGGGGCTAGCGAGCGATTCAAATAGTGCGAGCACACTGGCCATGCTCACGCGCCTTTCAAAATTACATCTTGCCCGTCCTTTGGAGCGATCTTCACCACGACAACACACGCGTCTGTCGCAAGCACGCGCCCCTCTAGCTTTGTCTCGTGCAACTCGAGATGGTGAAGTTGAACTTGGATCCTGTCCGATATGTCAAAGCCGAGCTTCTCGTCGCCTACATATCCGTTGGCCGCATTCCTGCCTTGAAACAGAATTGTTTGCGCCGCCAGCGCTCCGGTTTCTGGATCGACTGGGCGATGTCTCAAAAACTGAGCGTCCCGTCCCCGTCCCATCGCGTAAACAGTGCAAGTTGTTTCCGGCTCTTCCTCAAGGATCTGCTTCACTTGAATTAGAAGAGCCGTTAGGCGAACTGAATCGGAAGGGTTGCCGAGTCGAATCTCCGCCAGGACGTCGGCTAGCACCATTGACAAGGGCACGCCAGTGGCGGTCGAATTTGTGTCATTCCCGTCCCCGGGGACCTGCCAGTTGAGTGTGGACTCGAACTCCGTGACTACGCTTCTGTTGATCGCCATAAGCGCAGGGTCATCAAGAATCACACGCGGACGGAAAGTCTCCGCTTCGTAATTGTGCCTCGCCAGATTCCCAATACCGATGACGCTGTCCCTGGTGGGCTTGAGACGTGGATCGAGGAAAAATTGCCGACGCCACTCTGACAGCGGAGCCCCCGTGGCAGCGAACCTCTCCAACTCCGTCCGCATTGCTTTCTCGTGTTTGGCCAACGCCTTGAAGGCGCTCAATACTTCTGCCTCCAAGAAAACGCGACAGTAGCCTAGATAGGACCTCTTATATCCAAAAAATCTTGCTCGCTGTTGGATTGTATCGGCCATTCCTGTCCCCGCACCGCGAGGCATGTATGTCACGGTGAGTCCCTCTACCGTGAAGCCACGATCCATCGCCTGCCCTCCAACGAGGACATGACTATGAAAGTCCCTCCAAACGATACGAGGCGTCGGTCCACGGGTTGAATTAACCTCCGCTTCGCGCGTCACAAGCAAGGCGCTGGACAGATGAGCGGCGATATCCTCGAAAGAAGCTATTTCGGGACCGACGGTATCTCTCAAATCACCGTAGCTTGTTCTGAACTGTCCGAGTAGCTCTTCTTTGGTGTAGTCTGCATCGGACGATTCCAGAATCGCTAGCCAGGTGTGCCTTACGCTCACGGCCCACTGAAAATAAAGCTGGTGCTGAAACGTTCCTTGAGATGGATGAACCAGCATAGATCGATAGCCCTGGCCACCATGTTGCAAAATTCCTGCAGCCACCCCCAGGAAGAAGAGTCGGAGCGCTTCGAGGAAGGATTTTGGAGGAGCATCTAACTCATTGTTTGGGCGGACGATATCGGACGCAGGAATGACCCGAACAAGCCCCGGGTGATCGACGAAAAACGCCTCCCCGCCCACATACTCGCTGCCAGGAGTGAGTAGCTTCACAAAATCAGGCGACAAGGAGTCCGCGAGGCTAATGAGTAACGGGGCTTGTGGAGTAGCTGTGTACTGCAGGTAGGTATGGGATGGTAACGCCGCGCGAAGTGCCAGAATTCGACGATACGTTGAACTCTGATCGTCTTCACGTACGCGAATATTCAATCCCGCTTGATCAGCTTCATCGTCAATCACGAGTGTCGGTACACCGCTCAGTCTTAACTTCTTGAGAAGCGAGGTAAGACTAGCGAGATGCCGATGGTTCTTCATCACCGTAATTAGCAGTGTTTGGCGATGACTTGCTGGCGCATTGGCCCGCGTCCAGATATCGAGAGTTCCTTGAACCTCCTCTGGTGTTACAGGGGTAGAGGTGGAGTTGGTGCCGGTAATTGAAGGATTCTGAATAAGACGCCAGCTTCTATCGTCTCGAGTCTCGATCGCGAGATCCCGTAGCAGTCGACTATTCGACTGGCCTAGAAGGCTCGTAGACACTCCCGTTATAACGATAACTAGCCGAAAATTGTTGTCACGCGCGAGCGCGGCCACCGTAGTAAATGATGCTGTTTTTCCGCTCTGGACAAAACCGACTATAAGTCCGGTTCTGCTTTTACCTTGCGATCCGGGAGAAACGCCAAGACCCAGCACGTCGCCCGCTTCGCGAACCAACGTTTCTTTCTCTTCATCCGAAATTTTATTCATCGATGCGACTAGACGCATCGTTTCGGAACCTTCTTCAGGGCTCCAGAGCTCCGTGGGCGCCGAAGGTTGATGTAGGGGCGTGATGATCTCGCTGTGGAAATTCTTTTCGCTCATGGCGTTACCCTGAGAGGGCCGACGAAAGCAACTCATTCATGTTTCGACGAATGGTTCCGGCCAGCGACACACCTGCAAGGCTCGCACACACTTCTGCGAGTGCGAGGGCTGCTGCGATGCGCATGTACGGCTCGATGTCATCAGCAGATGTGCCTACCCAGCGCCTGATGAAAGGATGATTCAGTGCGATCCGAGCCTCGATTCGACGCTGCTGTCGGTCTGAGTCAGTGACCGTGAAGCAGTCTCCCACCGCAGGATCGCTGGTCGCCTCAATTAGCACAGTCCAATCAGCTCCGTGAAACCGAATAACGGCCTCCCGATGGATAAATGTCGGTGGCTCCTTATCGGGCTGTGGAGTATTTGCGGGGGAGCTCGCCGTAAGCCGCTCCACCACCGGACCGGCGCTGAGTTCTACCGCGCGTGCGGTTCGAGCGGCAGCCGCATCGGCGCCCTGCGAGAGCTCATCCCGACTTCGCAGCGTTCGGAACTCCTCCGCCTGATCCAGCATTGGAAGCGGCTCCGCGTTCAGTTCCTCGCGAAGCAGTTCCAAAAAGCCGACTTCGTTCTCGTCCCAACGAAATCCGTCCTTCGTGTGACTGACTTCGAATCCCTCCAATTCAAGTTCGCCGAATAGTCTTTGATAACGGTAGCTGTTGGATCGTCCGAACACGGCTTCTGGCCGATAGCCTTCGTCGTGGCTGCCCTCGATCAGACGACCTCGGCGAAACAGTGCGAATCCGGCATCGGCCGTGCTCCCTTTTTCTCGAAGGGCAGCGAACCCGTGCGCGCTCAACCCCTGGCCGAAGTCGAAGTGGATTTCTCGGCGCCACTGGATCGCCGGCCCGCTCGGGTCACGGTAGTCAGGTGCGACGAGAATGCGCGGAGATTCGTAGCTGAGCGGCACTCCATCAACAACTAATTCGAACCAGCCCTGTCGGAGAAACACGCGATAGATGCTTGCAAGATGCGCTCGCATTTTCGTTCGAGTTCTGCCTTGGGGTGCCTTATAGAGATCTTCTAGAATGATCTCCGTGAAGTGCGCAGTTGATGGGACCGGTCTAGAAACGACTTCCAACTCTTCAGTTCCTTTCTCTACAATCGAGGCGATATCAAAAATTACGGTTCTTTCCATTGCCTCGCCCAGCGCAGCCGTTCGGACCTTCCAACGGCGAGCAAACCAGCAAGCGGCGCTTTTCATGCCCATACCGAATTCCGACAATCCTGATCTGTCTGGTGGCGCGGCAGCGGGCTTGAAGGCTCTCTCGTAGTTCTGCTCCGAGATACCGCAAGCGTTGTCCCGAATAACTATTCGTTGATCGGATTCTGAGCCGAGAAACACTTCGACTTTGAGGCGGTCCGAGTAGCCGGCGTCGATTAGAGTCTCGCGATTCGCGACGAAACTCTGGATCGAATTATCGACAAACTCGGCGAGTGCATACCAGGGCTTATAGTTTAGATGCCTCAAGACCGAGAGTACGCTGACTCCCGGTCGAATGTTGACGCGTGCTGGCAAATCCGTCCCCCGTTGTTGGGCCGACTCGCGGCATGAAAGAGTTTGAATCGCCCGAACTTTCAAACAAGGCCCGTGCAACGAGCTTAACCACGCGCACATTTACACCATTGCCGAGTGCGGAGTATGCGGCCGCGTCCGATTTCGGTAAGTACTTTAACGCATCCATACTCTGCAGGCGGGAGCATTCACGCGGCGACATGTAGCGACTCTCCCAGGCGATTATTGGCACTTGCGTCGTTGTCATCGCAATAAGGGACGGTGACGTCGTGCGCCGTTTTACGCGTACGCCCGAGGCGCGGAATTGCACCACGTACTGCCAGATATCTCGCACTTCTCCTCGGCAGTTCCACTCCAGTTTCTGCAGCGACGAAGGAAATTGGGTGATGCGAGGTAACCACGGGTCGATCCAAGAGCGATTTGCTGTGTAGAACTCCCGATTTCGCCTAACAAAACCAATCTTCCAATCGGGAAATTGTGGCTGGCGAACGCGTGCATGCGACGGTAGCAATGACATCGCACGTTGCCAATCAGTCCCGGCGAGGCGAATTCCAAACGATCCACGATATCGGCTGATTGAACTGCGTGCTGTCCAGGGCGTCTGATATTCATATGGGTACGTAGCCCCAAACTCCATTGTCCAAAGAGGACAGCCGGGCAGCTCTACGTCCGCTGGCATAGCATCAAGAAATTGCTGCCACGTATCGAGACAGTGGCTAACCCTGTTCGACAGTTGCCGAGCATCTACTGGATGCTTCTCAAGTACTGCCTCGATCGAGGTCTCTGTCACTGAGTCGGGTGCCGGCCATCGAAACTCCGCCAAGTTTCCGCGCGCGGCTACAATGAACAACCGCTCCCGAATTTGTGGTATTCCGTATCGATGCGGAGAAAGCTTCGCGGATTCGATCGAATAGCCAACCGCTCTGAGCGCAGTCTCCATGCTGCTCCAAGTCGCTCCGCCATTGTGCTTTTTCAAATTCGCGACATTCTCCAGCAATAGATATTTCGGCTTGTGATACGCCGCGATGCGCATGACATGCTCGAACAAATCTCCGTTGTCTGGGCACGCAAAGCCCTCTTGCTCTCCAGCTTTTGAGAACGGCTGACAGGGAAAACCCGCGCACAGAATTTCATGAGGGGGCACATCGCGCTGATTGAGTGCGCGAATATCTGAATGAGGTTCGATACCAAAATTCGCCCGATACAGTTCACGCAGGGAAGAGTTTTTCTCGCACGCAAACACGCACTCGTGACCGAGTTCGGCAAGCGCGAGGTGAAACCCTCCTAGCCCAGCGAACAAGTCGACGAATCGCATCTCGACTCCCTAAAGTTTTGGATATTGTGACAAGCTGGGTTGCATCCGCTAACCAATTGAACGAAACACCGCAAAACTCGTCGGAGGTTTCTTACGCCGAGAGGAAGTGTAGGCGGTCTCGACCTGCCGAGTCTCCACGATCACAAGCAGACCGGCGTCAAAATTAGAGAGCAGGGTCACGAGCCACCCGATACTTGACGTGAGCCCGCGCAGAACCTCTTAAGGGCTCGCCTCGTTTGCCGCGAGCACAGCTGGGAATATTCTTCAGGTTGAAGATACTATTTGCGAGCACGCCTGCGCGAGTTGGAACCCACCAACTCGTCTTAGACTCCTCAATTCCCAGGAGCCGTTGATGCTCTCGCCAAACCCAGCCCCTCACTCGCAACGAGATTGTACTTAAAATATCCTAATATCAAGGCGATCGGTTGCTTCGGTTCACTCGTTCCCGCCGCAGAGAATTATCCGTTGCTGGGGCGCCCGATGCCTTCCGTCATTGTCGAGCCCGGACCTGTCACAGTGCGCGCCTCAGATGTATCTCTGTCCTATGGACATCTACGTTGTTTCTCTCGGCACGGGGGCATTGGGGCTCGCCATCATGGCGTTCGGTGGACTGGCGCACGGCGGGCATACAGGTCATGGATCGAGCGCGCACATTGTCCACGCGCACGCGGGTGGCGCGATCGGCACGGCCTCTCGCATTCCGGGGATGGGACCGCGCGGCGCTCGCGGTTCGGGCTCCGGCGGCGGTTGGAAGTGGACTTCACTCCTCTCCCCTCGCCTGCTCTTCTCGTTCCTCGTTGGCTTCGGTGCCGGCGGCATTCTCGCGACACCCTTCGGTGAGCCGCTCCGTCTCGCCATCGCAGTCGGCGCCGGTGTTGCATTCGAAGCGCTTCTCGTCGGTCCGCTATGGCGGCTCCTCTTTCGCTTCGAATCGCGCCAGGCTGTGACGCTTGAGAGCGCGATAGAAGATGAAGCCCGCGCCGTCACCAACTTCGACGCGAACGGCAACGGTCTCGTCGCCCTCGAGCTCGATGGCCAACTCGTTCAACTCCTCGCGACGCTAGCACCAGAAGAGCGCGCCCTCGGCGTACGCATTCGAACTGGCGACACGGTCCGCATCGCCGAGGTGGATGCAGAACGAGGGCGATGCACGGTAACACAACCTCTGCGTTGATGTCTTGTCCCTTCAACCACTCATATGCCTAACATCGCGATCATTGCAGTCGCCGTAATCATTGGTGTCTTCTTCGTCATTCCCGTCATCGTTGCGTCGTTCCTGCGCAATGTCGAGGCGGGAACGATCCGTCTCGTAAGCTGGCTTGCCGGCGGCACCGTGATCTATCGCGGCCCTGGCAAGTCGAAGGAGATCCCGCTCCTTACGACGGGAACCACCATCTCGAGCAAGGTGATCAATGTCGATCTCGACATCACCGACCAGACCGCCGACCTCGACGAGAACGGAACGCCGCAGCCGATCAAAGTGCGTGTGCTCGCGAGCGCGATCGTTTCGGTGGGCGATACGGATGTGTTGATAAAAACGGCTGCGAACAGATTCTTCGCCAAGCCGGAGGCTGATCAGGTAAACACGCTGACCGATCTGCTCTCGAGCTCCGCACGTCGTGCGATCAACCTCCTCACTCACGACCAATTGTTCTCGGCGAAGTCGGCTCCGCGCGTGCTCACGGCGGGCACGTCGCCGTCCAGCGCCATCGTAGCCGCGCCACCGCGGGCGGTCACCGTGCAGGACGGCGGCGCGATTGAAACGCTCGAAGATGACGACGATCCGCTCGCGGTGATCATCCGCAAGGCCTGCTCACGCGAGCTCACGGATCTTGGCCTGATCTTCAACTCGCTCAACATCAAAGTCGTGCAGTCAGAAGTCGCGGATGCGCGTCGTCGCATGTCGGCAGCCGAGGCGCAGGCGACGGCGGATATCGTACAGGCGCAGCAGGCACGTCGCGCGAAGGAAGCGACGATCGAGGCGGAGCGGATCATCTCGGATCGTCAGCGGGAGCTGGAGCAGACGAAGGCGGGAAACGCCGCCTTGATCGCTCAGGCCGAAGCGAAGAGGCAGGAAGCGATGGGCGTTCAGCGCGTCGCCGAACTCGACGCGACGCAGATCGCGCAGGCGCGCGCGGACGCGGCGCGGGTGACAATCACTGCTCAAGCAAGCGCGGAGGCGGAGGCGATTCGTATTCGCACGGTTGCGTCGGCGTCGGCCGAGGCCATCGAGATCGTCAACAAGGCGATCGCGGCGGGTGGGGAGAGCTACTTCCGGTATCGTCAGATCGAGATGCTTCCCATCATCGCGCCGCAGATTGCGCAGGCTTTGGCGGAGGCGCGCCTCGTGACAGTGTCAGGTAGCGAGGACGGCGGCGCAGCAAATGGGACGGCCAACCAGATCGTAAGCGTGATTCAGACTGTGATGGCGGCGCAATTGGTATCGAGGGGCGGGCTGCTGGGGGACGTTGGGGATAAGGCATCAAAATAAAAATCGTAAGATCCGGGCCACATCTGGCCCGCTGTCAGGCAAATGCCGGATCCCAATGTCAGTTCGCCGATGTAGTCTCAATCATCGACACCTTAGTGGGTGTGCATCAAGATGCTTCTCCCCTAGAGAGTGGATTCCCGCGGCTCATCCGTGAATCGAGCAGGAGTTACTAGCAATCAAGAATGAGGTCGGAGACAAAGGGCCACGTGCTTTCTCCTCGGGACGCGATGTCGAAGTGGCAATGCTATCCCCGGTCATCATCATCTGTAGCAACGATCGCGGGAGCAAATGTCTTCCCTTTCCTGGCTCGACTTCAGCGAAGCTGATCGACAGAAAGCGCTCGATGTCATTGACCTATTCCGGGAAAAAGGAACAGTTGAGGAGTTAGGCCTTGGCACCGTTCGCGACGCGATCGCCGATCTGCTCTTCCCGGGAACGAGCACGATTATGACACGCGCTCGGTATTACCTGCTAATTCCGTGGATATACCTTCGCCTCGAAGCGAAGAAGACGCCCTCCAATCAAATCGGACGCGCCGCGCACCGAGACGAGCTTGCCCTTATCGAGGCCCTTGTGAACGAAGGTGAACGACAGGGCGTCATCGGGATTCAGGCGCGGTCGAATCTCCGCCGATTGCCAAGCACGATCTACTGGTCCGGCTTGGGCCGTCTCGGCATTCGACGGTATCCTGGCGGAATAGACGGCTATCATCGCTCGCTTGATGATTTCTACAAGAACGGCGGAAATGTATTGAGAGGAGATGACGGCAATGTCGTTTCAGGCGGGTCGACGAGAAACTGGGATCGTGACCTTCCGGTCGCGCCGAAGCAATTTCTCGATGGTACTTCACTTCGGCTCGAGCCGCTGGAGGCTGAATATCTTCGCGAGCGAATCATCCAATCGGCTCCGGAAAGTGTCTTCGCATTTCTCGCCGACCGCCCCAATGAAACTGAAGACGTGGTTTTTCCCTGGGAGCACCCCAAGCTCGCCAAGATGACGACGAAGAATCGCTCTGAACTCCGGCATGCAGGAAATTTCTCCCTCGTGATGTTTGGTGCTGCGCTCCTTTACAATCTGATGTTGGCCGAAAGGAAGAAAGATCGAGAGAACATTGACAAGTACGCGACGCAGTATCGCGATTGGTGCGACGAAATGGATGCCACCTCATCCGAACTCAGTACATGGTCGCGCCAGGATTTCTGGGCGTTAGTCGCTGCGACGGAAGCGCGTATTAGCTCCGGAACTCAGAGATTCATCGATGCC
This sequence comes from Chthoniobacterales bacterium, assembly GCA_013815325.1. Lineage (GTDB taxonomy): Bacteria > Verrucomicrobiota > Verrucomicrobiia > Chthoniobacterales > UBA10450 > Palsa-1392. Next base: position 7,598 of record JACDGM010000032.1, on the reverse strand, counting down.
TGGCTCGATCGAGCGATCCTTGGCAATCCTCGGACTCTGCCAAAGTCGACAGACGCGCGCGATTTGATCACGTGGCGCGAGAGGACGCTCAAAGGACCACTCGCGAGGCTTGTCGACGCACGAGCACTCGATCGCTGGGGTGGCGCCTCTGGAGGATCGCGCCTGGACTATCGTTGGAGGCGTCCCGTGCGGGACATTCTGCGCGATCTGCATGAAGCGGATCAGGAATAGTGGGCCTCCTAAATCCAAATGATCGGGCGCTCCTTATTGAAAGCCTCCGACCACCAGTTGGCTACCAGCTCGATACGGCGATCGCAACCACGTTCTCGCTAGATCTCATCTCGTTGATGGTCGCCCCAGTCGGCTTTACGCTATTCGATCTCGACCCTGACAACTCATCAGTCCTCGATCAGGATCCGCTCGAGATTCTCGAATCGATCCGTCGACACGCGTCGCAAATCGTTCTCTTTTGCCAAGCAGGACGCATTGCTGTTCCGACTCGGCACCGTCCACTGCTCACCTATTTGGAGGAGCGAATCGTCGAAGCCAAGGCGCCGACAGCCGACCGTTCGTTCCACCCGAAGGTGTGGATCATTCGATATGTCAATCAGACACGTGACGTTGCTTATCGTCTGCTGTGTTCGAGTCGCAACCTCACGTTCGATCGTTGCTGGGATACCTTGCTCACACTTGATGGGCCCTTTCGCGGAGATCGCACAACGGGGTTCGGGTTTAACGCAGGACTTCAGCAATTCGTCGCGTCGCTGCCCAACCTTGCAATTTCAGCCTCCCAGGTTACCGATGGAATTCGTCAGCAGCTAAGGAATATCGAGAAAGAGATAAGTCGCGTCGAGTGGGAGCTAGACAACACGCCCTTTGATTCGCTGAAATTTTGGCCACTCGGACATGATGGCGTGAAAACGTGGCCGTTCAACGGCAGGCGTGAGCGAACTCTGGTAATCTCGCCGTTTGTCACGGCGACCACGCTCGGCAAACTCGCTTCTAGTGGCCACGCTGACGATGTGCTGGTGTCGCGCGGCGAAAGCCTGGATGCGATCGACGAAGTGACGCTCCAGCGTTTTGCCGATTGCTACCAGCTTTCGAGCCAGGGGGCCATTCTCGATCCTGACTCTGCGGATGTTGGAGAAGCTCTCCAAACCCAACTACAGGGACTTCACGCGAAACTCTACATCTCTGATGATGGACGGAACGGCAGAGTCTGGACAGGCTCCGCTAACGCTACCGCGGCCGCGTTCGGCGGCAACGTAGAGTTCCTAGTAGAACTCGTTGGGAAGAAGTCAGAGATCGGAGTCGATGCGTTTCTGGAGAAGGCGAAGGGTGTGGCAACCTTTGCGGATCTCTTGGAACCTTACGATCCACCTGAGTCAACCGCGACGGACACGCAGTTGGAGGCATTGAAAAATAAGTTAGACGCGCTGCGTCTCCCGCTCGCCGACGCCCACTGGAACGTATCAGTCTCCCCGGGAGAAACGACTCAGAATTTCATAATCGCTGTTAATTCCACGCTACAAATGCCGAACTGGCCGAGTTATGTATCTGTCACATGCCGTCCACTTTCAATCGGTGAATCATTTGCTGCGCAGTTGGAGAGTGGAGCTGCTGTACGCGCGACGTTCCACCCAGTGGCGCTCGAGTCTCTAACTGCATTCCTCGTTCTTGAAGTGGCCGGCGCTACCGTCGCGGGAAAACATTCGATTCAGTTCGTTGTCAACGCGACGATTACCGGCGCGCCGTCAAATCGGAAGGAGCGTGTCCTCCAAAGCATGCTGCGCGATCAACGCGACCTCATGCGCCTGCTTTCCTTGCTTTTGAGTGACATTGGCGACACTGCGTTAGAAATCGGAGGAGGAAGTTCGAAACCGTGGCGGAGGGGTTGGAACGCCGATGCGTCGCACGACGCGTTGCTGGAGCCGCTACTTCGGACGTTGGCCCGAAATCCTACGCGACTCAAAGCCGTCAAGAGCTTGCTCGTGGACTTGGCCAGAACTGACGACGGCGCGAATCTCATTCCGGACGGGTTGATTGAGCTCTTTGATGCCATTTGGGCCGCGACGCCGGGCGCAGAGGCGTGACAAAACCAAACGAGGTTCAGCCGTCTAGCAAGGATGAGCTGACGTTTTTGAAAGATTTTCAACGCCGCTCAATGGACACCGTCTTCCGCCGACTCTATCTGGACGAGCACCAAACTCAGCGGTTTCTGCTCGCGGATGAAGTCGGCCTCGGCAAGACGCTCGTGGCGCGCGGGCTCATCACCCGAGTGATCGAACATTTACGCGACACCGTCGAGTGTATCGACATCGTGTATTTGTGCTCGAACAGCGATATCGCCAGGCAGAACGTCAGTCGTCTGACGCCTCGGGGCACCGCGAGCGTTTCGCTCGCATCACGAATCACTTTGCTCCCAATCGCCGAACATCATCCAGAAGACAAAGTCAAGATCATTGCGTTGACGCCAGGGACGTCTCTCAATCTCAAGGGGAACCTCGGTCTAAAACTCGAACGAGCGCTGCTGGTTCATTTGTTGGTCAAGCATTGGAGTCTGGATTTCACAGGCGCCTGCCGCATGTTCGCGGGGAATGCCTCTTTGCAGCGTTTCAAAACGCAAGCTCGGTGCTTCGCTGAAGACCATACGGTTGATCATGGCTTGGCAGCTGGCTTCCTCGAGGCACTCGACAGGAGTTGTAAGGCTGCGAAGACGAATGGAGAGACATCGATCCGAGCACGGGTCAAGTCACTAATTCGCGCGTTCGTGGAGGAGAGAAATCAACCCGCCGATGTCCTCAAGGAAAGAACACTCATCATTGGAGAGCTTCGCCACGTTCTCGCAAAGAGCTGCATCAACTCGCTGCAGCCGGATCTCATCATTCTCGACGAATTTCAGCGGTTCAAAGACTTACTCGACGGCACCGGACCTGCTGGCGAGATGGCGAAACAGCTTTTTGAATACGAGAGCGCCGCCGCCAAGGCTCGGGTTCTTCTGCTCTCAGCGACGCCATACAAGATGTACACGACCGCAGAAAATGCAGCAGGCGAAGATCACTACGACGATTTTATTGGCACGATCCGCTTCTTGCTGGCGGGCGAGCCCGGTGAAGCGGATCGGCTCGCGCTACTCCTCAAGGACTACCGTAGAGAGATGTTTCGCGTGGGCAACGGCGAGACCGACGAATTGGAGGCAACCCGAGCGGCGATCGAGACGATTCTTCGAAAGGTTATCGTGCGCACCGAACGGCTCGCTGTTACTGCCGATCGTAACGGTATGCTCGAGGAAAAAGCATCGACGGGCGTCCATGTCGCAGGCGCAGACGCCAAGAGCTACGCTGACGTACAGCGGTTGGCTCAGATCATCAAACACGCGGACACCATTGAGTATTGGAAAGCATCGCCTTGGCTTTTGAACTTCATGGATCAATACAAGCTGGGCGATGACATCTTCCAAATCATCGATAGCGGCAAGCAATCCCGAGAGTTTGTGAAGGCAGTCGAATCGGCGGAGGCCTCGCTGCTTCGGTGGGCCGATGTCGAAGCATTCCGTAAGCTCGACCCCGCGCACGGGCGACTACGATGGCTCGTCAGTCACACACTTGATAGCGGATTGTGGAAGCTCTTATGGCTTCCCCCGGAGCTGCGGTACTACGAACTCGGAGAGCCGTTTCGAACGGTCGCCGCCTCCTCTCCCACAAAAGCACTTCTGTTTTCAGCTTGGCGCGTCGTTCCTCGCGTCGTCGCCGCTTCGCTGAGCCATGAGGCTGAGCGACGTATGTATGTAGCGTTTGAAGGAGCAGAGAAGGACCTGACGGACGCGCCCGTGCGGCACGGCGACCAGCTCAAAGTGAGCCGCAAAGGGACGCGAGCCACCGGATTGAGCACTCTCGCCCTGCTGTATCCATCAGCGTGGCTAGCTCGGGCTTGCGATCCGGTGAGTATCGCAGCTCGCTTACATGATCGGGAAGGACGCGCGCCGACCGTCGACGAGGTCTTGGCCGAGATCGAGGCGCTGATTGCGCTGAATCTCGCTCGAATTATCCCGCCCGAAGCCTCACGCTCAACGCCTGATGAGTCGTGGTATTGGGCCGCCCCAATTTTGCTCGATCGGCTCGTAGATCCGAAAGCGACGAAAGAATGGCTGGAGAGCGCCGAAGTCGAAGAGCTATGGACCTTCAAGGGCGACCACGCGCCGGCCGACGTCGAGGAGGAAGGGGAAAGCGTAGCCGATCAAGATGAGGATGCTACGCACGAGACATCGGCACTAGGCGAAACATGGAAGCAGGCGATGTCAGTCGCCGGGGGAAATTACGTGCCGCGAGGCGTTCCGCCGAAGGACCTGCTTCGCGCCCTCGCGCTAGTGGCATTGGCCGGACCGGCAACCGTAGCCCTACGGTCATTCATACGCGTCATCGGAAATGTGAATGCGGAAAGCCCAGTTGCGAGGACTGGCGCTGCGAAGGTGGGCAGCAGCTTCCGCACGTTATTCAATCAACCCGATGCAACGGCGATCATTCGCGCGAGCGCTAGCAGTGCGGGTCGCGCAGGCGATTATTGGAAGCAATGCCTGGAATATGGTGCAAGCGGCTGCCTTCAGGCTGTGCTCGACGAATACACGCATCTGCTCATCGAAGAAGCGGGAGTATACGGCAAGCCCGTGGACGAGGTTGTGCAGAGCGTTAGTCACAACATGGTCTCCGCGATCGGTATCCGGCGCGGAAAAGTCGGGGTGCAGCACATCTACTCCTCTAACCGTTCAATCAAACGCGAGAGCAAGTCCGTTCGCAGTCGATTTGCGATGCGATATGGGGAGGAACGTGCCGACGAGACCGGCGACAAAGTCCGAGCCGACGACGTGAGAGGCGCATTCAACTCACCGTTCTGGCCGTTCGTTCTCGCGACCACCTCAGTCGGGCAGGAAGGCCTTGATTTCCACCTGTATTGCCACAAGGTCGTGCACTGGAATCTGCCCCCGAATCCCGTTGATCTCGAACAACGGGAAGGGCGGGTCCATCGCTTTAAGGGGCATGCAGTGAGAAAGAATGTCGCGCTGAAGCACTCCGACGTGTGGCACGATGAAGGAGTGACCGACCCTTGGGCGGCATCGTTTGCTAGAGCCGTGCGCGAGCGAGGGCAGAACGAGAATGACCTTGTGCCGTTTTGGGTCTATCCAGTACCCGGCGGCGCTTCAATCGAGCGCCATGTTCCCATGTATCCACTGAGCCAGGACATCGGGCGACTTGCGTCACTCAAGGATTCACTTGCCCTATATCGGATGGTTTTCGGCCAGCCGCGCCAGGAAGAGCTACTTGCATACCTCGAGCGCACGGTGCCTCGAGAGCAGATTGCGGAGTTGAGCAATCGGTTAAGGATTTCCTTGGCGCCCTGACCCGGAAAGTCGCACGATCGCGAATCGGCCGCTTCGCCGCCCGCAAGAGTCCTCCTTCCAGTACCAGCAGACCAAAGCCCTGGAAGTATGCACATCAGTCGCATCTTTGCAACTTCATTTCATCGAGGAATGGGCGCCCGCGTGGACGAGCGACAGGCTCTACACGAGGAGCAGCGCTAATCGTCGAGACGAGGGCTTCGGCAATCGAACGCAAGTGAGCTCAACTCACCACTTCGAAGTACCCCTCGGAGGTGCTGAAGCGGCACGAGTTGCACCTACAGACTCGATGCACCCTATTCACCTGCTTGTATCCAAAAAGCTGTTTGTAAGCAGTCTTTCGGATACGCTGAACGATCATCGCTCCGCCGCAGCGGTTCTTTGGGCAAGAGACGGTGACATGCTTCACGCGCTTTGGCTTTGTAGCTCGTTGCGGCTCAGTTGACATATCCATCTCCAGAGTTTGAGTGAGCCACCATTTTGTCGTCCCGGAGGTCTGGTTTCGCGAGGAGATGCTGCCAGTCGCTTCCGCCAATTGTGGGAAGGTGAATGCGCTTCATGATGCCTCCGGTGGAACTCGAATGTGCTCTTGCCGATTGGATTCTTCACTCCAACGACGACCGGCGCTCCTCGGCGGCAATGCATTGCGCTCGAGAACATCACATTCCTCCGAATTAGCTCGATGTAATTATGCTACCCGAGTAGTCCGAGGGAGGCGAAGCTGTCGAATGAGCGCTTTTATCGAAGCGTGAAATCCATCGCAACGGGAGCACTGCGATCCCGCACTGTCAGAGCCCATTGCTAACATGAGGCGATCGAAATAGAATCTCGCCCTTCGTACCGAAGTCGGCGTCACCCCATCCCCGGAACCAATGCAAAGAGTTTGGCCCCTCATCACCGTCGCCCTCTTCGCATGCGGCGGCGACTCCCACGCCCTCCCCCCTCCGGCTCCGGCACCGTCAACCTCACGCTGACCCGCAGCTCCTCGAGCCAGATTCCAACCTCCGCCGAGAGCGCGTTCGTGAAGGTCTACAGCGCCACGACGGACGTCGTCCAACCCGTTGCGATCCCGACCCCCGGCAACACGAGCACCTACTCGCTGACCGTCCCCGCCGGCAGCGGATACTCGGTCGAAGTGGTCGCCTTCCACGAGCTGCACGACGCCATCCGCGTCGCGCTCGCGGGCGCCGAGATTCACAACCTCACCATCGTTCCCGGCAACAACGCAGTCTCGCTCGCCGTGAAGCCGTGGACCTACACACTCACGGGCCCCGACACGATTCAGTCCGGCGCGCCCGCGACCTACACGCTCACCGTCACCGGCGGCCCCACCGACCTCTTCACCACCCGCGTCGAGATGCACACGAACTTGGGCGTCGCCTCACCCGACAATCACTTCGATATCGTCGGCGATGGCGTCACGGCGTCGGCCACGTTCCCCGTCCCGCCAATCGCGACCGACAGCACGCTCTACTTCGTCTTCAGCTACTTTATCGACGACGCGCGCTTCCACACGACGAGTCTCAGCTTCGCGGCCGATATGCCATACGGTCCGCTACCGCCATTTCAGCGTCCGGTGAAGGCAGCACCCGCGAGCATTCAGATCACGTTCGACAAGGCGAAGCAGCACTGATCTGCGCGATCGCACACACTGCGGGACGAACAAATCGGGAGCGCCTCCGTCCGCGGGGTCGCTCTCTCGCCGTTCACCAGCTGATACGCACCTTCCGATTTTCGATGCGCGCGAGCAATCGCCGAAAGCATACGGCTCGGATAAGTCCTCCATAAAAATTCCTTTACGCGACGGACAGTTTAGGACATCCGCACAGCGCAACGTCCTCGACGCTCGATCAACGGCGTTCATGCAGTCATGACGCGCATGACATCGATCTTGCGGCCTCGTCGCGCAAAGCGAACGTTGTGCGCACCCATCTCCGGGAGCTGAACCGCCGTGCGCATCCGCAGCCGTCACCATCCGATCAGCGCGTGCCTCGTCGCAATCGCCGCCGCAGTCATCGCCACCAGCTGCTCCTCGTCGACCGACTCCACGCCGCCGCCCGTTACGCTGACCCATCCGGCCGGCAACATGACGGACACAATCGTCGTCCGCGCCAACCCGCACGGGATCGCGATCGCAGCGGACGGCTCGATGCTCGTCACACGACTCGATTCCTTAGACCTGGTCTCCGGCCGCATTGGCGATTTC
>JACDGM010000031.1 GCA_013815325.1 Chthoniobacterales bacterium | reverse complement strand
AGCCGCGACGCGCCTAACGTGCGTAGGAGCACACTCTCCTTTAGCCGCTGATAACGCCCGCTCCAGATCGTGCTCCCGAGCACGATCAAGCCAGTCCCAACGACGAAGAGCGACATGAGGCGGATGACGAGTGCTACTTTCGTTAGGATGGAATCGACGGTTTGAATGATGGAAGTGAGATCAATCGCGGAAACGTTCGGAAATTTTGCGACGACCGCATTCTGCAATCGCGCCGAGGCCGCCGGCGTCGGTACGCGACTCACGAGCACGTTGAAAGTTGGCGCTTTTTCCAGCACACCGGTTGGAAAGACGATGAAGAAATTGGTTTGAAAGCGTTTCCAATCGACCTCGCGCAGGCTCGCCACCCGCGCCTTGATCGGCACGCCTTGGACGTCGAAAACGAGCTTGTCGCCAATCGTTAGGCCAAGGTCCTTCGCGATATCCTGTTCCACCGAGACCGGAACCGTGTCTCCCGGGTGGTAATCGAGATGGCCGATCCACTGACCCGCGGTGAGCTTCTCCGTCTCGCTCATGGCGTCGCGATAGGTCGAACGATATTCCCGTTCCAATTCCCACTCCGGCGCTTTCCGCTGCGGATCCTTGAGGATGTCCGTCGACTTGCGCCCTTTCACTTCCACCAGCCGCATGGTTACGATCGGCGCCTGCTGAATGACCGGTAGTCCCGTTTGCCTAACGAGATCGGCGACCGCCTTCGTCTGAGCGGGTTGAATGTCGAAAAGAAAAATGTTCGGCTGGCTCTGCGCGTCGATCGAGGTGAACTGGGCCAGGAGTACATCGCGCGTCAGGTAAATGGTGAGGAGCAGGAACGTCCCCAAGCCTAACGACAATGTGAGAAGCAAGGTGCGGTTGTTTGGCCGATGGAGATTCGCCAGGCCCTGGCGGAGAACGAAGCTCCAGCTCTGCGGGAGAAGTTTGCGCACCAGAAAAATCAAGAACTTGGCCACCGCCATCAGCACCAGCACGGCCAGGCCGAGACCGCCCGCGATGAAGAGCCCGTCGCTCCATCTTTCTGCCTGCGAAATCGCAAACGCCGTGAGGCTGAGCCCGATCAAAAAGTAAACGCCCCAGACCGCAAAATCGGGTGACACCGGCCCGGAATTTTCGTCGACCGAGGCACGAAGCGTGAGCAACGGAGAAACCCTCCGGAGGCGGAGCAGCGGCGGGAGCGCGAAGAGAATGCAGACGGCCACGCCGAGCCCCATCCCGCGCAAAACCGGCGTCCACGCGATCGCGGTGGGGAGCGTGAACGGAATATATCTTTGCAGCGTGCTGGGCAGAAGCTGGTGCATCGTTAGGCCAAGCGCCGCGCCTGCGGCCGCGCCGACCACACCGAGCGCGATCGCCTGCAGAAGGTAAATCGCCACAGTCATTCTTCCGGCGGCGCCAAGACAGCGCAGCACCGCCGCGGTCCGCACCTTCTGTTGCAGGTGCGCCTGGATCGCGCTCGCCACCCCGACGGCGCCGAGGAGGAGCGCGATGAAGCCGACAAGATTGAGGAACCGGTAAAGATTATCGAGCGCTTCGTCGAGGTCCTTTTTCCGTTTCGCGACCGTGTCGTATTCGAGCGCGGCGTGCTCGATTTGCGGCGCGAGCTTCGCCACTTCAGCCGCGACATCGGTGCCGGGCGCGAACTTCACGAAGTTTAGATAGCGCGCGAGACTCCCCGGTTTAAGCAGGTTCGTTTGCGCGAGATTTTGCAGCGGAATGTAAACGCGCGGAGCGAAGCTCGCGGCCGGCGAGGCTTCTCCCGGCATCTTCGTGAGCGCGCCGGCGATTGTGAAAGTTGCGTCGCCGATCTTGATCGGATCTCCGGCCTTCACTCGAAATTGCAGAAGCAGGCTCTCTTCGGGGACCGCTTTCCCACCGTTGCGGAAGCTCTGCGCGGCGGCGGGCGGCGCCGTCTCCATCTTGCCGTAGAAAGGAAAATTCCCGCCCAAGGCGCGCACGTGCACGAGCCGCGTTCCGCCCGTTTTCGGGAAGAGCGCCATGGTGCGGAAGCGGACCTCGCGCGCCTGAGTTTCGCCTAACGAACGCAGCATTTGCTCCTGCTCCGCGGTGAAAGGCCGCGAACTTTCCACGACCAGGTCCGCACCGAGGAGCGCCCGCGCCTGGTCGTCGATCGCCTGTGAAAGGCTCGCGCGAAAAAGCCCGATCGCGACGAGCGCGGCCACGCCTAACGAAATCGAGATGGAAAAAAGCAGAAGCCGGCGCCGGCTCGACCGGCTGTCGCGCCACGCCATGCGAGGAATAAAGGAAAGGTTGTTGGTGGGGCGGTTCATCGTGGATGATTTTGCGATCTTGCCGAGCAAACTCCGCTTGTTGCCGACCCGCCTCGACTTGTCATCCCGATCCGGCGAAGCGCGGAGAGCCGTAACGCAGTCCGCGCAGCGGACGAGGCCGGGCTTTCAAACCTCCCAACTGCAATCTGCGTTTCCTCTTCAGCCGAAGACGTTGATTGCATGGGAGAGGTCCCTCTCCGTCCTCCGGCGCATCGGGGTAACAAATGAGGTGGGCGCATCGTGCCCGGCGCGTCGTTAGGCTGAGGATTTCTCATGCGATCATCTCGCCACTGCGCAAGCGAATCGTCCGCTCCGTTAGGCGCGCCACTTCCGGATCGTGCGTCACGAGGACGAGCGCCGTGCCGGCGGTGCGATTCAATTCGAGCATGATGTCGATCACTCTTTGGCTCGTTTCGGCGTCGAGGTTGCCCGTCGGTTCATCGGCAAACAGAATCTTCGGGCGATTAATGAAGGCGCGCGCGAGCGCGATCCGCTGTTGCTCACCCCCGGAGAGCTGAGCCGGGTAATGATCGGACCGGTCGCTCAGGCCGACGCGGCGAAGCAGCTCGAGCGCGAGAGTCCGTGCACTGCGATCGCCCCGCAACTCCATCGGCACGGTCACGTTCTCGAGCGCGGTCAGCGTCGGGAGGAGCTGGAAATTTTGGAAAACAAAACCGACGTGCTCCTTGCGGACGCGCGCACGCTCGTCCTCGCTGATCTCGGCGAGCGCGATGCCGTTGAGCAAAACGGAGCCAGAGGTCGGCCGATCGAGTCCGGCGGCGAGACCGAGGAGGGTGGTTTTGCCGCTGCCGGAAGGGCCGAGAATCGAGCATGTCGCCCCCTCTGCGAGGGTGAACGAAACATCGCGCAGAACCGTCAGGCGGCCCGCGCCGGTCGGGTAGCTTTTCGTTAGGTCGCGAACGTTTAGAATCGGGAACGAGTTCATTGACGGGGGCTGGCGGCGCGTCTTGCTTACGCGATGGGAACCGGACGCGCATGAGGAATTTGGCGCCGCGGAATTTCCTCTTCGCCCTTTTCGCGCTCTGCTGCGCGCTCCCGGCTTTCGGGGGAACGATTCTATTCCTCGGCGACAGCCTCACCGCGGGACTTGGCGTGCAACAGGAGCAGGCTTACCCCGCGCTCATCCAGGAAAAGATCCGGGAAAAAAATCTCCCGTTCGAAGTCATCAATGCCGGCGTGAGCGGCGACACGAGCGCGGGTGGCCTCGCGCGGCTCGATTGGATTTTGCAGAAGAAAATCGACGTCCTCGTGCTCGCGCTCGGCGCCAACGACGGGCTCCGCGGATTGCCCGTCGCGCAGATGAAAACCAATCTCCAAGCCATCATCGACCGGGTGAAAGCAAACAATCCGGCGGTGAAGGTCGTCATCGCGGGAATGCGAATACCGCCAAACCTCGGGAGCGATTATGCGGCTTCTTTCGCCGCGGTCTTCGCCGATCTCGCGAAACAAAACAACGCGATGTTGATTCCTTTCCTGCTCGAGGGCGTGGGCGGGCACCTCGATCTCAATCAACCGGATCATATTCATCCGACGCCAGCGGGACATAAGATCGTCGCCAACGACGTCTGGGTCGTGCTCGAACCGTTGCTGACGAAAGGCTGAGCGAAGATGCGACTGGAAGGCTGTCACGCACTGGTGACGGGCGCTTCGGCCGGGATCGGCCGCGAGTTTGCGCGACAACTGGCGGGCCGCGCGGCAACGTTGCTGCTCGTAGCGCGACGGCAAAACCGGTTGGAAGAATTGCGCGCGGAATTGCGCGCTCAGCATCCGCAACTGTGCCTCGAGATTCGGCAAACCGATCTCGCGCAACACGATCAGGTCGATGAACTGCTCGCGTGGGCTAACGATCGAGTGCCGGCGATCGATTTGCTCATCAACAACGCCGGTCTCGGAGATCTCGGCGCCTTTGCCACGGCGGACCCGGAGAAGCTCGACCGGATGCAGCTGGTAAACGTGGTGGCGTTGACGCGGCTGACGCGCGGTCTGCTGCCGGCGATGATCGCGCAAAAGCGGGGCGCGATCCTGAACGTCAGCTCTTCGGCGAGCTTTCTGCCAATGGCGAATTTCGCCGTCTATGCAGCGACGAAAGCTTACGTCACGAGTTTTTCAGAAGCGTTGCGGAGCGAGCTGCGCGGAGCCGGCGTGGACGTGACCGCGCTCTGCCCCGGGCCGGTGCGCACGGAGTTCACCGAAGTCGCGCAGCGGGAAGAACAGGGCGACGCGAGGCTCGGCCCGGCGATGGTTTATGTGTCGGTCGAGGAGGTGGTCGCCGCGGCGCTGCGCGGGATTGAAGCGGGACGAGCGATCGTCGTTCCCGGAGTAGCGATGAAGATCGGGATGGCCATCGTTAGGCTGACGCCGCTCGCGGTGCTGCGACTCGCAAGCCGCTTCAGCGCGAAAACGTAACACCAGCTTCCACCCTGTCGGGTCGAGGGGGTTCCAGCCTGCTCGCACGATTCTGCGGGCAGGCTGCCCGCTCGCTGGACAGCCAGGACGGCGTTACGTCCGAAGCCTGGCCTAACGACTATATTTGATCGAGCACCCGTAGGCGCGCGAGTTCGGCGTCGTCACCGGCTTGCCGGCCATCGCTTCATCGAGCGCGACCTTTACGTAGTTGGTCGCGCTTTTGATGTCGTTTGGATCGGCCGTCGGCTTGCTGTCGATCGCACCGGAATAAAGCAGCTTCCCGCCCGGATCGATGACAAACATGTGGGGCGTGTTCGTGGCCGCATACTCGTGCCCAACTTTGCCCTCCGGATCGAGCAGCAATGCGGTCGGGTTCATCTTCCAATCGACAATCTGCCTGTTCGCTTGCGCGGGCGTGAGGCTGCCTTCATTTCCCGGCGCCCCCGAATCGATCGTCAGCCAGACCACGTCCTTGCCGGTAAACAGTTTCTGCAGCTGCTGCATGTTCTCGCTCTTGTAGTGCTTTTGCACGAAGGGGCAGCCCGGGTTGAACCATTCGAGGACGACGTATTTGCCCTTGAATTCGCCTAACGAGCGCGCTTCGCCGTGGGAATCGGTGAGCGCAAACCCGGGCGCGGGCGCGCCGACCCTGGGCGCTTCGGCGGCGCAGAACGCCCCGGCGCAGATTGTCGTTAGGCTGACGAGCAGGAGTTTTGTTTTCATGTTTTTTAGGGAGCGGCCGCGACTTTCGGCGCGGCGGTTTGCAGGTGATTCAGGACGAGCGCCTGGGTGAGCAGCTCCGGCAGGACGATCGGTTGGTTGGGCGCCGCCGCCGGATAGAGCACGTAGAGTGGGACACCGACGCGCCCGAATTGTTGCAAAGTTTTTGTGACCACGGGATCGGCGTTCGTCCAATCGGCTTTCATTTTCACCACGCCGGCGCGCTCGAAAGCACCTTTTACCGCGGCGCTTTCGAGGACGGAAGATTCGTTGAACTTACAGGTGATGCACCAGGCGGCGGTGAAATCGAGGAAGACGGTGTGGCCCTGGGCGAGCTCGCTTTGCAGGCGCTCGGGAGTGAAGGGAATCCAGTCGCTTGTCGTTAGGCTAAGGGAGGCGGTTTTGGTGGCGCTGAATTTTTCGCCGATGAAATAATAACCGCTGCCAATCACGAGCACGAGCATGAGGACGAGGACGAGAGAGCGTCTGGCGAACGAAACACCCGGCACGAGGAATGAGCCTTTCATCCAGCAGGCCAAGCTGAGCGCGAGCAGGAATGCGCAGGTCCAGATCATTGCCTCCGGCCCGCGCTCCGCCCCGAGTACCCAAAGCAGAAAGAGGAGCGTCGCGATGAGCAGGAAACCCATGAACTGTTTTACGGCCACCATCCAGGCACCGGGTCGGGGCAGAAAACGGAGCCACGCGGGCTGCGCGGTGAGCAGCAAATAAGGCGCGCTCATGCCCGCGGCGATCGCGAAGAACATGAGCAGGATCACGCCCGCCGAAGCCGCGAAGGCAAAACCGAGCGCGCTCCCGAGAAACGGCGCGGTGCAGGGCGTGGCGAGGACAGTCGCGAAAACGCCCTGGGAAAACGAGCCGACGTAACCTTCGCGCGCGCTCCAGCCGAGCAACCCGGTGGTGGCGCGGGCGGAGAGCGTGATCTCGAAAACGCCGAAGAGATTGAGCGCGAAGACGAGCACCACCGCGCTCATCGCGACGACGAAAAACGGGTTGGTAAATTGAAACGCCCAGGTGATTTGATGGCCCGCGGCCTTCAATCCGATCATGAGGAGCGCGAGGGCGATGAACCAGGCGAAGATGCCCGCCGCAAAGGCGAGACCATTGCCGAAAATCTTGCGGCGATCGTCGCCGGCGTGCTGAATGAAACCGAAAATTTTAAGCGAGATTACCGGTAGGACGCACGGCATGAGATTAAGAATGAATCCGCCGATGAAACCGAAGAGGAGAAACTTGAGGAGTCCTCCTGATTGCGCCGAAACGGACGCGGCCTTGGCCGCGGGCGCGCCCGAAGTGTTCGTGCCTAACGACCATGCTTGGTGATCGAAGACAAGGAAACCAGCAAGCGACTGCAAACTCTGATCGGCCGCTTCGATGGGAATGGCAAAAACAACCGAGCCATCGTTCGCCTGCTCGCGCCGCGGATGACCGATCACCGTCGCGGTCTCGGGCAAGGGAAAAAAGTCGAGCGAAGGCTTTCGCGCGAGATTCTTATCCACGATCGTTAGGCGAAAATTCTGCGCCGTGCGGCTCCAGCGCAGCGCCGCGCCTGACTCGTTAGGCAAGGCCCGCGGCAGTTGTTCGCGAGATTTCTCGAACAGCGCCTGATTCGCCGGCACGGGCGAATCACCAACTGGCAGATCCAGCTGGACCTTGCCGCTGCCAGGGATGCAGACCTTTTCGCAGACGAGCCAGTCGACGTCCGCGGAGAGATGCACAGATTTTTTCGCGATCTTGGCCGGCGGCGTGAGCTGCATCATGAGCAGCACCTCGTCGTGATAACCGTAAATCTGGATGTCGCCCGGCTCGGTTAATTTGAGCGGGATCGGCCACTGAATAGATGCCGCTTTCCAACCCGACGGCAGATTCCATTTGATCTCGGTCGGGATGCCCGCATCACCCGGATACTGCCAATAAGTGTGCCAGCCGGGCGCCATCTTCAGGAGCAAACCCGCTGTGAAGGGTTGTCCGGGCACCACGGTTGCCGTATCGGAAACCAGACTGGCCTGGACCAATTCCTTGCCGTCAAACTTTTGCGCTCGCACACCGGCCGGGCACGCGAGCAGCGCGACGAGCCAGAGTGCAGGTGCAAGACGGCGCAGGCGATCCATCGAATTAATTACCATCGCTGTCGAAACGGAGCAACGCGCCCGACCCCAGCTACAACGAAGAGCCTGCCTGTTACGCGAAGACTAATTCCAACGTCTCGCCCTGTTTGGTCGCCGCCCAACGCGCCAGCACTTCCTCTTGTAACGCGTGGATTTTCTCTACCTGCTCGTCGGTGAGCGCAGGCATGTCGGCGTGCGGGCGACCCGGCTTTTGCGCCGCCGCGAACGTTTTCCCCTGCTCCCGCAGTTCCGCCCCACTCCAGCCGCCACCCATTCGCCGTTCCGTCTCGAAAATTCCCACCACCAGCTCTGCTTCGCGCGCCGCGAGCGGGATCACTCCGCGCGGCCAGGGCGCGGAGAAATCGCCAAACTCCCAGCCGCCAGCGAGCAGACCGTAGAATCCATGCTGATATCCCAGAACTGTCTCCACCACGTAATGAGTCAGATCGTGGGTTGGAAATACCAGCCCGCGCTGGCCCGACTGCCGTTGCCAGATCACCGTCCCATCCGCCCGCGTGCACGTCAGCGCAGCGCATCCATCCGCCATGCGCTTTAGTTGAATCTGTAAGCTAGGCATCGGGCGATTCCCCCAAGGCTCGAGCGAATCTTCGCGAGGGCTCTTACTCTTCCCCCTCGAAGTAATCCGCCTCGTCCGCTTTGGTGATGACTTCTTCGGAGCCCTCCTTGGCGACGGCGAATTTGCGGCTGTCGGGATAGTAACAGGAATCGCCGCGCGGATTATCGGCTATGACGTAATAGACGAAATCTTCCTCGCCCGCGTTGGCGAGCTGATGCGCCTCGCCCGGCGCAAAAACGAAAGCGGCGCCCGCACTCACTTCCGTGCTGCCGTTGCGATCCCGGACACGGCCGCGGCCTGAGATGACGAGATACAATTCCGTCTCCGCGCTGTGTGCGTGATAGGGGCAGTAAGTCTTGCCCTTGGGAATTCGCACTACGGCGAGGTCAAAGGGATGCCGCTTCGCCAGATCGAGTGAATCCTTATCCCGGCCAAGCGCGACGGAGATGTCTTTCACAAACTTGTGGAAGTTCCCCTTGGGCGATTTTCGTTCGACCTCGTTGATTTCGCTGAGGTTCACTTTTCTCATAACTTGTTTTGCGGGTTCTTGGGAGTCTTTCGTTAGTCCCGGAAGTTCTGAAAATTGGTCGTCACGCCAAAATCTTTGCTCTTCACAAAGGCGATCACTTCCTGGAGGTCATCGCGCTTTTTGCCGGTGACGCGGATCTGCCGGTCCTGCAGAGCGTTCTGTACTTTGAAACCGGCGCCTTTGATCGCCAGGATGATTTCCTTCGCCTTATCGCCTTCCAGCCCCTGCTGAATCTTCAGCTCCTGGCGCGCGTGTCCGATCGACGAGATCGCCGGCTCTTGTTGCTCGACATTGCGCAGATCGACTCCGCGCTTCGAAAGTTTGCCGATCACAATCTCGCGCAACCCGCGCAGGCGCGACGCGTCCTCCGCGGTGAGAACGATCTTGTCTTTCTCGTGTTCGATCTCGGCGACGGTGCCTTTGAAATCGAAGCGGGTGGCGATCTCTTTGCGTGCCTGGTTAAGCGCGTTGTCGATCTCCTGTTTGTCAATTTCGGAAACAATGTCGAACGAAGGCATGCCTTGATGTTTCCGCGCCTAACGAAAGCTGTCGATGCTGATATTGCCACCGCCAGTGCGGAAATGAAACGCAAGCGGCGCGTCCTTCCGCGTCGCCGCTTCCAGCGACTGACCGTCGCCCTCGGTCTGGGGCGTAAAATTGAAACCATTGCCGATGCGGCCATTCGCGGTCTGCGCATCGACGCGGAACTGCGCGGTCGCCGGAAGACGCGCCCCGATTCTCCCGTGTTGGAGCACGTAATCGAACTTCGCCGGAAGATTTTCCCACCATTCGTAGAAGGCTTCCGCGACACCATTGACGGAATGCGCCCGCACTTGGGCGTAACAATTGAGCGCGATGATCCGGCCATTCGTCAGCTCGATTTCGGCGCGACCGCCGCGCAAACCTTGGAGGGTTATTTCGCCGGCCCCCAGTTTGATCTTCAGATGCGCCGTCTCCGGAACCGTGACGGTGTATTCGACGGTGCCGGAGCGATCGGCGAAAAAACCTTTCGCGGGCGGAATGATCGTGCGCACGGCGAGCGCCGCGGGCTCAGCTTTTTTCTCGATGCGGATCTGCTCGAGGCGCGCCGCGGTGTAAGCCTTGCGCAAGGCCACCAGCCGCACGCGCGGCTCGTACCAGCCGAAGATGTGGAAAGAGCCGCCGCCGTTCTCGAGCGTGACCGCGCCGTCGAGTGGGAGCGGAAACAAATCCTCGCTCTGCGCCTGAAGCGGATCTTCCGCGCGCGCCTTCGTTAGGCAGGGCGCGCACGCGAGGAGGAGGAAGGTGACGAAGCGGTGCAAAGCGTTCATTCGTAGCGCAAGCCGCGCCGCGCCGCCAGCGCTTGACGCCGCCCAACGACGGTGGTCGCATAACGGAGCGGCTGCTCTTTGCCGCCGCCACTCGCATGACCAGCTCGCCGCCTACTTCGCCTAACAAACCGCCCGCCATCCTCTCCCTCATCGGGAACACACCGCTGGTCGAGATCACGCGGATGGATACCGGGCCATGCCAGCTTTTCGTGAAGTTGGAAAATCAGAACCCGACCGGCTCGATCAAGGACCGCGTCGCGCTCGCCATGATCGAGGCCGCGGAGCGCGAGGGAAACCTTAAGCCCGGCGGCACCGTGATCGAAGCGACCGCGGGCAACACCGGCCTCGGCCTCGCTCTCATCGCGGGCGCGAAAGGTTACCGGATCATCCTCGTCATCCCCGACAAGATGTCGCAGGAGAAAATCGCCCACGTCCGCGCGCTCGGGGCGGAAGTTCGCCTAACGAGGAGCGACGTGATGCGCGGGCATCCTGAATATTATCAGGACGTCGCCGCGCGCTTGACCGCAGAAATTCCGGGCGCCTTTTACGCCAACCAGTTCGGCAATCCGGCTAATCCTCTCGCCCATGAGCGCGGCACCGGGCCGGAGATTTGGGAGCAGATGAATCACGACGTCGACGCGGTGGTGATCGGCGTCGGCTCCGGCGGCACACTGACCGGTCTCGGCCGGTTCTTTAAAAAAGTGCAACCGAAACTCGAGATGATCCTGGCCGACCCGACTGGCTCCATTCTCTATGAGTGGGTCAAGAAAGGCCAGTTGGAGGAAGCGGGGAGTTGGGCCGTTGAAGGAATCGGCGAGGACTTTGTCCCCGACAACGCCGACATGTCGCTCGTGCGCGACGCTTTTGAGATCGACGACACGGAAAGCTTCGCAGTCGCGCGCGAGCTTCTAGCGAGGGAAGGAATCTTGGGCGGTTCCTCCACCGGCACGCTCCTCGGCGGCGCGCTCCGTTATTGCCGGAAGCAGACGGAAAGAAAGCGCGTCGTCACCTTCGTCTGCGACACCGGGAATAAATATCTCTCGAAGATGTACAACGATTTTTGGATGGCGGAACAAGGCTTCGTGGAGCGGCCGAGCAAAGGCGACCTGCGCGACCTCATCTCCCATCGCTACGAAAGGGGCGAGGTCATTTCCGTCGGGCCTAACGACACCGTTCTGACCGCGTTCAAGCGGATGCGTGCGGCCGATGTCTCGCAATTGCCGGTACTCAATGGCGAAGGCCGCGCCGTTGGGATTATCGATGAATCGGATCTCCTCCTGAAAGTGCATCGCGAGCCGGCGAAATTCAACGACCTTGTGCAGTCGGCCATGACCGACCGGCTCGAAACCCTCTCGCCCGCGGCGAACATCTCCGACTTGTTAGGCGTGTTCGATCGCGGCCGGGTCGCGATTGTGATGGAGGGCGATAAATTCCTCGGTCTAATCACGCGCACCGATCTGCTCTCCTACCTGCGGCTGCACATGCCGAAATGAAGAAGAAGTCGAATCAGGAACGCAGGGAAGCAGGAAGAAGCTGCTGTGCCATAAGTGCAGCCCATCGCGCCTAAATCCTTTTCCTGATTTCCTGGCTTCCTGATTCTCTTATGAAAAAGAAACACCATCTCGCCACCCGCGTGATTCACGCCGGACAATCACCCGACCCTTCCACGGGCGCGGTGATGACGCCGATCTATCAAACCTCCACTTACGTGCAAGAAAGTCCCGGCCGGCACAAGGGCTACGACTACGCGCGCTCGATCAATCCGACGCGCAGCGCCTATGAGCGCTGCGTCGCCGATCTCGAAAGCGGCACGCGCGGTTGGGCGTTTGCCTCGGGGTTAGCCGCGATGTCCACCGCGCTTGAAACTATCGACAGTGGGTCGCACGTGGTCGTGAGCGATGATCTTTACGGCGGAACGTTCCGGCTCTTCGAAAAGGTGCGGCGGCGCTCAGCCAATCTCGATTTCACTTTCCTTGACCTAACGGACGCGTCGAAACTCGAAGCGGCGATCCAGCCGAACACGCGCATGGTCTGGGTCGAAACGCCGAGCAATCCGCTGCTCAAGCTGATCGACCTGGAAGCGGTCGCGAAGATCGCGCGCAAGCACAACGCGATCTCCGTTTCCGATAACACCTTCGCCAGTCCCTGGATTCAGCGGCCGCTCGAACTCGGCTTCGACCTGGTGATCCATTCCGCGACCAAATATCTCAACGGCCATTCCGACATGGTCGGCGGTGTCGCTGTCGTCGGCGACAACAGTGCACTCGGAGACAGTATGCAGTTCCTCCAGAATTCGGTCGGCGCGATCGCAGGGCCCTTCGACAGCTTTCTCGCCCTGCGCGGCGTGAAAACACTTGCGCTGCGGATGGAGCGGCATTGCGAAAACGCGTTCGCGCTCGCCGCATGGCTGGAGCAGGAACCGAAGGTGCGGAAGGTCAGCTATCCTGGCCTAACGAGCCATCCGCAGCACGAGCTGGCGAAGCGACAGATGGGTGAGCGCTTCGGCGGCATGGTTACCATCATCCTCGATACCGACCTCGCGGGCACGCGACGGTTTCTCGAGAGCACCCGTCTCTTCTCGCTCGCCGAGAGTTTGGGAGGAGTCGAGAGCCTGGTAAATTATCCGCCGATCATGACCCACGGAGCAATCCCGGAAGAACAACGCATTGCGCTCGGCATCACCGAGTCGCTCGTTAGGCTCTCGGTCGGCCTCGAGGATGTGGAAGACCTCCGCGACGACTTGCGGACAGCGCTCGCGGCTATCTGACCGACCGCGTCGCTCCCTCTGCGCTATTGCAAATTTCTGGGGAGCGCGTGCGGCGCGCACGCGGCGATGGCCCTCGCCGTGACGAAGAAGAAGCCGCAGCGCGAGAAGTCCTACGACTCGCGCACCAGGGATCGATGCCTCCAGAAATAAGCGAGGCCCGAGTAGATCGTTAGGCCGATCGTGATCCAGAGGAGCGCATCGCCGCCGTAGCGCCAAGCGTTTTGCCACCAACTCTGCTGGCTCGCGCCGGGCCACACTTCGATGGTCGCGAGGAGCGCGAGCAGATAAGCGATCGTCGCGATCTGCCAGGAGGTCTTGTGTTTTCCCAACCGTTCCGCCGGCAGGACAACCCCCTCCGAGGAGGCGAGCAGCCGCAGGCCGGTGATGAGAAAATCGCGCGCGACCACGATCGTGGCCACCCAGGCGGGTACGGCCCCGATTGGCACCAGACAGATGAACGCCGCCGCCATCATGACCTTGTCGACCAGCGGATCCATAAGCTTCCCAAATTTCGTGATAATGCCATAGCGGCGGGCGATCTCGCCATCGAGGTAATCGCTCGCCCCGGCGAGGGAAAAAAGCAGGAGCGCGGCGGTGCGGCCGTAGGCCCAGTTGGAGCTGAGCGCGATCACGAAAAGAACCGTCAGGACGAGCCGGCCCAGAGTCAGACGATTGGCCCAATTCATTCGCGCGCGGCCAACGGTTGATCCGAATGGGGCGCCGCCCGTTGCTGCTTTCGCCTAACGAAAAGCGGCCGTTTCCAGATCGGCACTTTCTTTTTCAGTTCGGCGATCATCCACTCGCTCCCGGCGAAGGCCGCGCCTCGATGGGCGCTCGAGACCCGCAAAAAAAGCGACGCCTCGCCTGCGCCGACAAAGCCGATGCGATGTCGCAGAATGATTTCTTCGAGGTGAAATTGCGCGCGCGCTTTTTCCGCCAGCGTCTCCATCTGATGTTGCGCCATCGCCTCGTGTGCCTCGTATTCGATCCCGGAAATCTCGCGCCCCTCTTCCAACGCGCGCACCACACCCCAAAAATCGACCACCGCTCCGGCCGAAGCTTTCCAATCAGCCGGCGGCGCGAGAAGTGGCGCGGTTGTAACGAGGATCTGCGATTTCCAAATTGCCATCTGCTCCACCGACGCCGTAAGGTGCAGCCTTCGCCGCGGCACGGTCAGTCAGGAGATACCGGAAATGAAAACGAATCAATGCGATATTGGCCTTATCGGGCTCGCGGTGATGGGCGAAAATCTCGTCCTCAACATGGAGTCGAAAGGCTTTACCGTTGCCGTTTTCAACCGAACTACGGCAGTGACGGAGAAGTTCGCGGCCAATCGCGCCCAAGGGAAAAACATTCAGCCGACCCGAACGATGGAGGAATTCGTCGGCGCGCTTTCCCGGCCGCGCAAGGCCATGATCATGGTGAAAGCCGGCCCGCCGGTTGATGCCGTCATCACTCAACTCGTGCCGCTGCTCGAAAAGGGCGACGTCATCATCGACGGCGGCAATTCGCTTTTCACCGACACCCAGCGCCGCGGCACAGAGCTGGAAGCGCAGGGAATCCACTTCGTCGGTTGCGGCGTTTCCGGTGGCGAAGAAGGCGCGCTCAAAGGTCCCTCCCTCATGCCCGGCGGTTCGCGCGAATCGTGGGAAATCATCGCGCCAATCTTCCGCCGAATCGCCGCGGTCGTGGATGGCGAACCCTGCTGCCGTTACATGGGACCGGACGGCGCCGGGCATTACGTCAAGATGGTGCACAACGGCATCGAGTACGGCGACATGCAGTTGATCTGCGAAGCCTACGCAATTTTGAGCAGCGTCCTCGGCCTAACGAGTGAAGAACTGGCTAACATGTTTACGGAGTGGAATCGTGGCGATCTTGACAGCTATCTAATCGACATCACCGCGCAGATTTTCCGCAAGCACGATCCGGAGACGGGCAAACCGATGGTCGACGTAATTCTCGACGAAGCGGGCCAAAAGGGTACCGGCATCTGGACTTTGCAATCGGCGATCCAGCGATCGGTCGTCATTTCGACGATCAACGCTGCGGTCGAAGCGCGCGTCATTTCCTCGCGTAAAGAGGAACGCGTCAAAGCCTCGGAGATTTTGCCCCAACCCGAGGTCGAGAAATTTACCGGCAAGCGCGACGAGCTCATCACGGCGGTGCGCGACGCGCTTTACGCGTCGAAGATCGTCTCCTACGCACAAGGGATGGAATTGTTAGGCGCGGCGAGCATCGAGTTTAAATGGAACCTAAATTTCGGCGATATTGCCACCATCTGGCGGGGCGGCTGCATTATTCGAGCTAAGTTTCTCAATCGGATCGTTGAAGCCTACGCGCGCGATCGCGGCCTGAAGAATTTGCTCCTCGATCCCTACTTCACCGGGATCATCGCGAAGACGCAGCACAACTGGCGCATCGCGGTGGCGACCGCGGTGCTGCAAGGCGTGGCGGTGCCGGCCTTCAGCGCGTCGTTAGGCTACTTCGATAGTTATCGGCAAGCGCGGCTCCCGTCGAACCTGCTCCAGGCGCAGCGCGACTTCTTTGGAGCGCACACCTATGAGCGGGTCGATAAGCCGGGCGTTTTCCACACCGAATGGATGGAGCCGGAAAAACATCCAACAGGAGAGCCGGCGGCGCCAAAGCCGGTCAGCCGGGCCGGCGAATAATTGTTATGCCGATCTACGTTTACGAGACGACCGATCCGGCGAAACCGCCGCGCCGTTTCGAGGTCAAGCAGAGCATGAAAGACGAGCCGCTCCGGGTCGATCCGGAGACCGGCGAAGCGGTCAAGCGGGTCATCTCCGGCGGCTACGGCGTTCATGTTGTGGGTGGATCCACCGGGCCTTCCGTGGGTTCGGTGGGCGGTTGCGGGCCGGGCTGCGGCTGCCACTAGCTAAAAAACGTTGTCATCCCGAGCCGGCGCAGCGCGGCGAGGGACCTCACAAGCGTCATTGAAGGCCTACTACATCTACATGATGACGAACAAGAGCCGGAGTGGTCCTCTACACCGGCGTAACGAAAGATCTGGAGCGCCGCGTTTGGGAGCACCAGAATGGGAGTCAGCAAAGGGTTCACAAAAAAATACCGTGTCACTGTCCTGGTCTATCACGAAACCTACAACCAAATCGATGACGCGATCACCCGCGAGCCAGAGATCAAAAGCTGGCGTCGGAGTAAAAAGAACGCGCTGGTTGAGACATTGAATCCGCGCTGGACCGATCTGTCGGTGAAGTTGTTTGGCCGCTTGTGAGGTCCCTCGCCGCGCTGCGCCGGCTCGGGATGACAAAAGTTTAATGCGGCGGTCCGCCTAACGAATCGCTAACGAAAGTCGTGCGACTCGCTACCGGCGAGGCGCTCATGCGCCAGCGGCCGGATTTTGCACGCTTTGATCAGCACCACGTTGTCGCTGTTTTGCACCTCGCCTTCGATCAGCAGAAACGGTTCTTCCGTAATGATCAATCGTAGCCGCTCGAATAAATCCGGGGTCACGATCGCATTGGAAACGCCCGTTTCATCCTCCAGACTAACGAAGACGAAACCTTTCGCCGTCCCGGGCCGTTGCCGGCAAATCACATTGCCCGCGATCTGCACCGTCGCCCCGTGCCGCGCCTGCCCAAGATCGCTTGCCCGCCAAACGTTAGGCAATTGCGCGCGGAGCAATTTCATCGGGTGCGGCCCGGTCGTTAGGTTCATCCCTTCGTAATCGGCCTGCACGCGCTCCGGCAGCGTCATCGGCTGTAGCGCGGGTCTCTGACCCGCGTCGCTCAAACTCACGGGTGAAGACACCCGCGCTACATCAGCCCAGAGCGCGGCCGGCACCGGTTCTTCCACCCGCCACATCGCGGCGCGCCGATGTTCCGCGAAACAATTGAAGGCACCGATTTCCGCAAGGGTGCGCAGCTCGCCTTTCGTTAGGCCGGTCCGTTCCTTTAAGTCTGCGAGGGAAGCAAAGGGCCGTTGCCTAACGATCCCCTCCGCATGCTCCTGGCGCAGACCGTTGACCACGCAAAATCCCAAACGCACCGTCTCATCCGATTCCACACGGCAACGCCATTCCGAGGTCGCCGCGCAGACCGGCCGCATCCGAATGCCGTGCCGCCGCGCGTCTTTCACGAGCGTGGCCGGCGCATAAAATCCCATCGGCTGGTTGTTGAGCAGGCTGGCGTAAAACTCCGCCGCGCGATGCACTTTCAGATACGCGCTCCCATAAGCGAGAATCGCGAAACTGATCGCGTGCGACTCTGGAAATCCGTAAAGCGCAAATGAGCTGATCGCTTGGATGATCTTGAGGATCACTTCCGGCGCGACGCCCTTCTTCTCCATCCCGGCGCGCAGTTTCACGCTCACTTTTTCCATCCGCTCGACCGAGCGATGAAAGCTCAGGGCGCGCCGCAGCTCTTCCGCTTCCGCGCCGGAAAAGTCGGCCATGATCATGGCAATCTTGAGCATTTGCTCCTGAAACAAAGGCACGCCTAACGTGCGCCCGAGGATCGGCTCTAGCCGCTCGTCAAAATAAGTAACCGGCTCGCGCCCTGCGCGCCGCGCCAGATAGGGATGCACCATGTCGCCCTGGATTGGCCCGGGCCGAATGATCGCGACCTCGATCACGACGTCATAAAAACAGGCCGGCTTCATCCGCGGGAGCGTCGCCATTTGCGCGCGGCTCTCGATTTGAAAAACGCCGATAGTGTCGGCCTGCTGCATCATCGCGAAAGTGGCGGCGTCGTCCTTCGGGATATGCGCGAGATCGAGCGGCCGTCCGCGTTCACGGCAGAGCGTGAAGGTGTCCTGCATTACCGACATCATGCCCAGGCCTAACAAGTCGACCTTCACGATGCCGAGGTCTTCGCAATCGTCCTTGTCCCATTGCGCGACGACGCGGCCGGGCATGGAGGCATTCTCCAGCGGCACGAAGGAGCTCAATTTATCCTGGCAAATGATCATCCCGCCGGAGTGCTGCCCGAGGTGGCGGGGCAAGCCGTAGATCGCGCGATACAGCCTAACGAATGCGGGCATGCGCGAATGCGCCCGGGGCAAGCCCGACTGCTCGATCTGCGCCTCGAGCTCGAGGGTGTGCGGGAAATCTCCGTTGGCGAAGAGGTGGGAAAAGCGATCGAGAATGTTAGGCGCAAAATTGAGCGCTTTGCCGATCTCGCGCGCCGCGCTTCGCCCACGGTAGGTAATGACGTTGGCGGTCATGGCCGCGCCGTGTTTGCCGTAGCGGCGATAAACTTCCTGGATGACCTTTTCGCGCCGGTCGCCGCTCGGCAGATCGAGATCGATATCGGGCCAGCCTTTGCGGCCTTCACTCAGGAAACGCTCGAAGACGAGATTGTTGCTCACCGGATCGACCGGGGTGATTCCGAGGCAGTAGCAGACCGCGCTGTTCGCGGCGCTGCCCCGGCCCTGCACCATGATGTCGTGCTCGCGGCAGAAATTGACGATGTCCCAGACGATCAAAAAATAACCGGAAAAGCCGAGGCGAGTGATCAGCGCCAATTCGAATTCGAGCTGCTGCTTCACTTTTTTCGAGATCGATGCGTAACGCTGCTGTGCGCCGAAGAGCACGATCGTGCGTAAAAATGAATTCATGTTCTGCCCGTCAGGCACGGGGAAATCGGGGAAATCGTAACCGATGTTTTCGAGTGAAAACTGGAGCCGCTCGGCGAGATGGATGGTGTTCGCAATAGCTTCGGGCCGATCGCGGAAGAGCTGCTGCATTTCCGCGGCGCTCTTCAGATGGCGCTCCGCATTGTTCGTTAGGCGAGTGCCGGCGGCGTCGAGATGAGTGTGCTCGCGGATGCAGGTGAAAACATCGAGGGCCTCGTGCCCGCATGAAGTGGCATGCTGCACGCCGTTCGTCGCGAGGAGGGGCAAGCGGTGGTGTTGCGCAAGATCGCTTAGCTGGCGATTGATTCGTTCTTCGCCCCTAACGAGATGACGCTGCAGTTCAACATAGACTCGTTCGCGGCCAAAGACGTCGAGCAAATGCTGCGCGTGATCGGCAAGGCTCAGGGTAGCGCACACGTCTCGTGTGCTGGTTGCGGTGTTCCACCGCGACGAACTTTTCTTTAAGCGTGCGATTGCAGGGTGCGCGTGTGGTTTAAGCAAAGTTCGCGACGGCGGAACGCCGTCGCCAGCACGCGAGACGCATGCGCTACCCAGCAGAGCAATCAACCCTTCACTGAATTCCGACAGCTCTTCCCACCGAATCGCGCAACTTCCTTTCTCGCTCCGCAGATGCGCCTGGGTGAGCAGCCCGCAAAGATTTTTGTAACCGGTGCGATTTTCCACCAGCACCGGCACGATTGCACCATCTTCCATCGTTAGGCTGGAACCGGTGATCGGGCGCACTCCCTGCTCCCGGCAGGCGACGGAAAAACGTTGCGCGCCATAGACGCCGTTGCGATCGAGCAAGGCGACGGCGGGCAATTCCAGCTCGGCTGCGCGCTCCGCCAGTTGTTCGGGAAAGGAAGCGCCACGGAGAAAACTGAAGGCGCTACAAGCGTGCAGTTCGACGTAGGAGCTCATCGTTAGGCGATGGCATCGGATGGTGTACGCGCGTTGGAGCGCGTTGCTCTGTCAGCGCGAGTCTCGCGACAACAGAGCGTTGCGCTCCAAGCCTTCGCCCTAGTCATAGAGTCCTTCGAGCTTCCAGCCGCTCGGTTGTTCTTGGGCGCGACAGAGAGCGCCAGCGGCCAACTGCAAATCCCATTCCGCCCGCGCCCAATTTTCTTTGTCCCACCAATCGCCCGAACTGAGGTAAGGCCCCTGCCGCCCTATCACCGCGGAATCGAGAGGTCGCGCAGAAGGCTGACGGAAACGGCGCAAGGCCGGGCCGAGCAGCGACTCGAAGTCGTTAGGCGATTCCGCCATTTCCCAGGAAAAGGGTTCGAGATGAAAGGCGTCGGGCCGATGCGAATCTTCCCGAACCGGCGTCCCGACCCGCTCCGCGCCTAACAATCCCGTGAGCCGGGTGAGCGTCTCGTGCAGCCGGCCCGGGTCGCGCAACGGCGTCTCGAAGAGATCGAATTGTTGCTGCCCCGGCCTCGCAGGCTGGACGGTGAGCGCCACCGCCACGATGGGGTGTTCGGCGCGGAAATTCTCGAGATGCGTCTGGAGGAGGCGAAACAAAATCTCCACCGAATGGGTTGGATCGGAAATTTGAAACTGGTGCTGGTAGCGGGATTTATCCGCAAAAGTGAGCTGGAGGGTGAGCTCGCGGGCGACGAGGTAGAGCGCTCCGAGCCGCCGACTCAGTTGCTCGAGAAACCTTCGCAGGACGAAGAGAAGCGGCTCGGTGGTTTCAATTTCGTGTTCAAATTCAAGCTGCTCCTCGAAAAGCTCTGCCGGCCTAACGAGTCGTAAAAAGCGGATCGATTTTCCCGTGGCCTGGTCCCAAAGGCGGACCGCTTCCGGTCCGATCCGCGCCCCGAGTTCGTCCCGCTCGAGGGCGGCGAGATCACCGAGGGTGTGGACGCCCCATTTGTGAAGGAGAGCGAGGATGCGGGAAATCTCGGCGGCGCGTTCATCCTTCACGTCCTGAAATTAGAGCCGGAAAATAACATGTTCAACAGAACATGTTCGAGCGATCACGCAGTGTAGCGGCGGCCGTGTCGGCCGCAAAGAGAAGGCGCTCGCTTCGAGGAGAGAGTTGGCGACGTTTCCCCAACGGGCAACACGCCCGCCTCTACACTCCTATGTTAACCGTTTGGTTTTGCTCAGCGGCACTCCCACCACCTAGCCGTTCGGAGTCAGCAGGCGCGTTTTGGTGTCGTTAGGCAACGCCGAATTTGCAATCCAGGCGGAAGCATTTCGCGGATCGGATTTGAGCCAGGAGCGCGCGACCGATTCCGTCTGACTCTCGCGCAGGCCCACTTCGCCAATCGTCGCCGCCCATTGCACTGCGGCCTGCGGATCGGAAGATCGAATGCGCTCGGTGAACGCACTCACCGCTTGGTCGCGTGAAGGGCTGTCCCCCAAATGACCGAGCCAATCCGCCGCCGCGCTCGCATCGCTGCCGGCCCAACGTTGGATGAGACCTTTCAGGGCCGCCTCGCGCGTTTTCCCTTCCGGAAAAGAAGCCGCCCATGCACCCGCCGCCGCCGGATCGCTCCCCGCCCATTGCGTGACCACGACATTGGCGGAGTCGGCCTGCGCCTGGCCCGACAACCGGGTCATCATCTCGGCCGCGGCCCTTGGATCATTATCGGCCACGGCGGAAATGATGTTCGGCAGGACGGAGGTGCGCGCCGCGGGATCGGATAAATTTTGCGCCCACTCGAGCGCGGCTTGGGGATCGTTCTGCGCCCATTGGCGCGAGATCGTGGCGAGAAGACTCTGCCGCATTTCGCCGTTGATGTTGCTCATCGTAAAATCAGCAGCCGCGCTCGGATCGGTCTCGCTCCAGCGCGCGATGATAGGATTGAGCGCATTCTGCCGGCTCGCTCCTTCGGGGAGTTTCTCCGCCCAACTGACCGCCGCCTGCACGTCGGAGATGGCGAGTTGTTGCGCGATCGCTTTCACGGCCTCCTCCTGCGCCGGGCCGGCGGGAAGCGCCGCGACATAATCTGCCGCCGCGGCCGGCTCGGTTTCGGCCCAACTGGAAAGCACACTTTGGAGCGCGCGTTGTTGGCCTTCGCCTGCCGGTAAAGCGCGCGTCCAGGCGAGCGCGGCGGCGGGATCATTTTGGGCCCAACGGCGCGCGACATTGGCCGCCGCCTGGTCGCGCGCGGAGCCGGCGGGCAATTCAGCTATGACTCCCGCGGCCCGTTGCGGATCGCTGTTCGCCCAGTTGGCCAGGATGGTTTGCAGGGCGCCGCTGCGTCCCTGGCCAGGGGGCAAAGCAGTCGCCCAGGCAAACGCTGCCTCGGCGTTTTGATTGGCCCACGTCGCGGCTACCACCTGCACTGCCTGGTCGTGCGCCGCCCCGGCGGGCAATTGCGCGGCGCGGGCTGCGGCCGTGACCGGGTCGCTGTTCGCCCAGTTGGAAAAAATCGGCCAATACAGATTTCGCCCGGAGTTGCTCGCGGGCAGCGACTGGAGCAGACCGAGCGCAGCTTGTGGATCTTTTTCCGAGAGCGCGGAGACGACTGATTGCAAGGCGCGCTCACGCTCCTGGCCGGGCGCGAGCTGCAGCACCCAGGCTTTGGCGGCGTTGCCATCTTTCTCCGCCCAGGAGCGTACGGCCGCCGACACCATCACGCTCCGCTCCGCCGAGGTGCCGGTAGTCTGCGCATAACCGAGAGCCGCTGGCGGATCGGCTTCCGCCCAGCGCGAAAAGAGCATCGAGACGAGCATCATTTTCTTGCGCTGATTCGGCAGCGCCTGCACCGCCTCGATGACCGGCCGGACATTTTTCGGATCGAGCCCGTCGATTAACTTGCTCAACTCCATGTAACCATGTCGGTCGGAGGAGAGCGCGAGCGCATTCTTGATCGCGGCGATGACCGACTCGATGGAAGCCGAACCCGGAGTCGCGTCTTTCGATCCCGACGGCGGCGGGCGTCTCGCAGGGGCTGCGGAAGATCGAGACGCCGCCCGAGCTTCGCCTAACGAGGCGAGCGCCGGCGAGTTTTGCGCGGTGATCGGATGAGGGCGAGGAAGCGCGTAACGATCAACCGCGAGACCGGCGAGAAACGCCGCCAGCGCAATCGCCACCGCAAGGTCGTAACGCTTCACGTGGATAAAAGTAGCCGAACTGTTGGCGCGGCCAAGCCCACGTCACAAAATCTTCACCGGGCATTCCGGCAATGCTTTTAGAAAGGCGCGTCCGTAGGTCTTGGTCACGATCCGATTGTCGAGGATAACGACGATGCCGTGGTCGCTTTTGGTGCGAATCAAGCGGCCGACGCCTTGGCGCAATTTCAGGATCGCCTCGGGCAGTGAATACTCAGAGAATGCATCGCCCCCGCGCGCCTGAATCAACTCCAGCTTCGCCTCGACGAGCGGGTGATCCGGCACCGCGAAGGGCAGCCGCGTAATGATGACATTGGAGAGCGCATCACCCGGCACGTCCACGCCCATCCAAAAACTATCCGTCCCGAAGAGGACGCTGCGCGGCGTGGTTTTAAACTGCTCGAGCAAGCGGCTGCGCGGCGCGCCTTTCCCCTGCACGAGCAAGTTCATTTTTTGCCTAACGAAAAACGGTTCCATCTCGGCGGCGAGCTGCTGCATCGAGCGGTAACTAGTGAAGAGGACAAACGCGCGGCCTTCCGTGTCCTCGACGAAGTGCGCAATCCATTCCGCGAGCGCCTCGTTGTAGCCCTCGGCGCGCGGGTCCGGCATTTTGCGCACGACGAAAAGCTTCATCTGCTTTTGGAAATCGAACGGACTGCCAAGCCGCAACGGCTCCGCCTCGTCGGCGCCGATCCGGCGGCGGAAATAAGCGAGATCGGGCCGGCCGACCGCGAGCGTGGCGCTCGTCATGATGCTGCTGCAGCCGTCCCGGAAAAGCATCCGGCGCAGGACCGGCGCAACATCGATAGGCGCGGCGTTGAGCGTGAGATTCTGGGCGGCTCTGCCGGTTCGCTCGATCCAGTAGACATGTTCTTGCGCGCTTTGTTGCAGGAAGATCGCGATCCCTTCGCGTGCTTCGCAAATCCGGCGTCCGAGTTCCTGCAATTCCGTTTTTAGAAGTTCGTCCTCGGTCTTGCGCACCACCTCACCGATCCGCGCTTGCAGACTTGTTAGGCGACCGGTGATCTGGTCGGCGACGAAATCGGCTTCGCGCACGCGGCACTCACGGCCTTTCTTGAAATTCGCGCGCTCCTCGACCGCCGCGAAAAAGCGATCGGTCTCCTCCGCGAGCGCTGCGGCCAGGGTCACGCCGGCGGCGTCGCGCGTGACGGTGAAGAGCCCCTTCTTCGTCCGCGCGTTGTAGAGCCGCTGAATCGTGGCGCGCAATCCGTATTGCGAAATCCCGATGCCGATCTGGCGCGAGGCGACTTGTTCGAGGGTGTGCGCTTCATCGAAAATAATGAAGTCGTTAGGGAAAAGATAACCTTCTTCGCGTTCCTCCTGCTCCGCCGGGTTGCCCAGAAGCATGAAGAGGAGGGTGTGATTCATCACCACCACGTCGGCCGCGAGCAACCGCTTGCGCGCTTGCTGGAAAAAACAGCGCGGATTTTGCCCGCAGGTTTTCGCGGTGCAGATGTGCGCCTCACTGCAAACCTGCGTCCAGATTTTTGGATCGGGCTCGATAGGGAGATCACTGAGAGATCCCTCCGTGGTCGTGCGCGCCCATTCCGCCAGCCTAACGAGTTCAGCCTGCTCCGTCGTGCTGAAGAGCTCGCTCGACTGCTGGAGCGCGCGTTCCAGCCGGCGCGGGCAAACGTAATTTCCACGGCCTTTCATGAGCGCGGCCTCGAACTCGATCGGCAGAATTTTTTTTAGGATCGGGATGTCCTTGTGCAGAAGCTGTTCCTGCAAATTGATCGTCTGCGTGGAGATGATCGCCTTCTTCTTTTGCTCGATCGCGTAGAGCGTGGCGGGCACGAGATAGGCGAGCGATTTGCCGACGCCTGTGCCGGCCTCGACCACGAGATGGCGCTCCTCCTCCAGCGCGCGTGCGATTGCCGTCGCCATCTCCTGTTGCTGTGGGCGATATTCGAAATTGCGCGCCTTCGCAAGCAGGCCATCCTCGGCAAAAATCGCCCGCACCCGCTCGACAAAGTCGCTCCCGAAGGAATCTTTGAGAGCAATCATGCCGGCCCGAATGAACGAGTGGAACTTTGTCGTGGCAACCGATTGTCATCCCGAGCCGCGTAGACGGCGAGGGACCCCGCGGCTGGAATGCGCGTTTGCTTCGTCGCGGATGACGCAAATTGCATTGGCGAGGTCCCTCGGGATGACAAATGGGCGTGATGCCGTCTGCCTAACGAGGAGTTTCGCTATTCCAACTGCGGGTTTCCTTCCTACATGAGGCTTCTCGACCGCTACATCATCCGAAACTTTCTCCAGCCCTTTGCCTACTGCATTCTCGGCTTCCTCGCGATTTGGCTGATATTCGATATCAGCGACAACAGCTCTCTAATCTTCGATCAACGCACGCCGCTGCTCGGAGTTCTGCAGTTTTACGTCGGCCAAATTCCCGAGGTCCTCGTCGTTCTCCTGCCCGTCTCGCTCCTGCTCGCGCTTCTCTTTTCGTTAGGCCGAATGTCGCGCGCGAACGAAATCGTCTCCATGCTCACGGCGGGCGTGAGCGTGCCGCGTGTCGCGTTGCCCTTGCTCCTGATCGGCCTGCTCACGACAGGCGTCACCTTTGCTCTCAATTACTCGCTCGCGGCGCACGCCGAACGGGCGAGAAAAGTTTTCTTCGACGAGATCAGCCGTGGCGGGCCGCGCGACCTCGTGATCAACGGACAGGTTTTCCGGAACCGGACCGATGATCGCACCTGGTTCATCGCGCGTTTTCGCCCCGGCTCGAATCAATTCAGCGGCCTGCAAATCGTGCAGCAGGATGAGGATCAAAATATCGTGCGCAATTATCTCGCGAGTGAAGCCTCCTTCGATCCGGCGCACAAAACCTGGCGGCTGGGGCAGGCGAAAGTGGTGAACTACGATCAGGCAGGCAACATCACGAGCGAGAAAATGGAGCGCGCCCTAACGATCGATGGCTGGAGCGAAACGCCCTACCGGCTGAGCAGCGCGAACGTCCGTCCGGAGTTCCTCGGCATCTCCGAGCTGCGCGAATACCTCCACTTCAACTCGGATTTTCCGGAGGCTCTCCTCGCGCCTTTCCGCACGCAGTTGGAGTATCGTTGGGCGCTTCCCTGGACTTGTTTCGTCGTCGCGATTATGGCGACGCCGCTCGGGATCGGCTTTTCTCGCCGCGGGATTCTTTCGAGTGTCGCGGCCGCGATTGTGCTCGTTTTTTCGATGAATTTCCTGACCCATCTTTTTCTCGCACTCGGGGAGGGCGACCGCATCTCGCCCCTCGCCGCCGCCTGGGCGCCGAATCTCATTTTTCTCATCATCGGGCTCTACCTCCTCCGCCTGCGCGCGACGAATCGCGAGGCCCCGAGCTTTAATCCGGCGACGCTCTGGCGTAATTTTCTCGCACAATGAATGCCCTCGCGGAAGAATGGTCGATCCAACATCGCGCGGAGGCGTGCGCCATTTCGGGCCGGCCGTTTGAAACGGGAGAAAATTTTTACACGCTCCTTTTTCGCGACGGCGATGGGTTTCGACGGCAGGACTTGAGCGAAGAAGCCTGGGGTCAGCGAAACGATAACCTGCTGCCGTTCTCCTTTTGGCGGTCGCGTTTCGAGCCACCGCCCGCGGCGCCGCCCGATCCATTACCAAAAGAGAACGCCGAGGAACTTTTCCGCCGCCTCGTCTCCGCGGCGGATCGCGCGACCGCCAACGCCTGTTATGTCCTCGCCGCGATGCTGGAGCGGAAACGGATCATGAAACAAATTCAGACCGGGAGCGGCGATCAGGGTCGCGTTCTGATTTACGAGCATACAAAAAACGGCGATGTTTTCGTCGTCCCCGATCCGCAGCTGCACCTCGGCGAATTGGAGTCGGTGCAAAGCGAGGTCTCGCAATTGCTGCAGGTTTTGTAGCGCGCGCCCTCTCCGGCTGGCATGTCATCCCGAGAGAAGCGAAGGATCTCAGACAAGTCCACATGCGTCGCCGCGAGCGCGAAGCCGCGGGGTGGTTCGCGAGGTCCTTCGCTAGGCTCAGGATGACAAGAGCTGCGCGTGCTCGCGCCGTGGGCATTTGCGACGCTCGCCTTACGCCGCTACAGAACTCCCATGCTCCCGTGGTTCTCTAACGGCTCCTTTCCCCTCTACCTCGCGCCCATGGCGGGCGTGTCGGACATGATCTTCCGCCAGCTCTGCAAAGAGCGCGGGGCCGATGTGCTCGTGACGGAATTTGTCTCCGCCGAAGGCGTTTTTCGGCGGAACGAACGGACGCGCGGTTATCTCGCGTTCGACGCGAGCGAGCGACCGATCGGGGTGCAGCTTTTTGGCGGAAATGCGGAGCACATGGCGGAAGCGGCGAGGCAGGTGGTCGATTGGGTGGAGCCGGATTTTATCGACCTCAATTTCGGTTGTCCGGTGAACAAGGTGGTCGCGAAAAACGGCGGCTCCGCCCTGCTCAAGGATTGCCCGACGTTAGGCAAAGTTGTCGAAGCCGTCGTTAGGGCCGTTGCCCCGTTGCCGGTCACCGCCAAAATCCGCACCGGTTGGGACGAGGGGACGATCAACGCGCCGCAGGTGGCGAAGATTTTGGAATCGTTAGGCATCGCCGCCATCGCAGTGCATGGGCGCACCCGCGCCCAGGGTTATTCCGGCGCGGCCGATTGGGATGTGATCGGGCAGGTCGTGAACGCGGTTTCCATTCCGGTGATTGGCAACGGGGATCTCTTCAGCGCGGCCGACGTGGCGCAGCGGCGCCATGAATCTGGGATCGCCGGCGCGATGATTGGACGCGCGGCCATGAGCTCGCCCTGGATTTTCGCGCAGACGAAACGTTACCTCGCGACCGGTGAGTTGGTCCCGCCGCCAGAGCCGGCCGAAAAATGGGGATTGATCCAGCGGCATTGCGAGCTGGCGGTGGCGGAATGCGGCATCGAAGACCTCGCCATGCGCTCGATGCGCGGCCGATTAATGGCTTATTCCAAGGGAATGCCGGCGAGCAAAATGCTGCGCGAAAAATTCCAGCACGTCTCGACGTTAGGCGAGATCACGGAAATTGCGCAGGCGCATCTGGCAACCTGCCTCGAAGCGGCGTAAATTCCCTTTGTGCCCACAGCCGCAGCGCCTAACGGCGAAATCCAATTCAAAATCGGCAACGAGCGTCTGGTCAAAGTGACGGAAGACGCTTCGCGCAAGCTCACGTCGCTCCTACAGAAACAAGGCCGCGCCCATGGTGCGTTGCGCGTGGCGGTGATTGGCGGCGGCTGTTCCGGATTGCAATACAAAATGGACTTGGTCGATGGTCCGGCCAATCGCGACATCATGGTGGAGTCGGCCAACGTGCGCGTCGTGGTCGATCCGAAGAGCGCACTCTTCGTGAGCGGATCGGTGCTGGATTACAGCGATGACCTGCAAAAGGGCGGGTTCAAAGTCACGAACCCGAACGCAGTCGCGCACTGTTCCTGCGGCGAAAGCTTTTCGGCATGACGGACCACTTCGCGCTCTTCGGCGAAGCGCGACGGCCCTGGCTTGATCCGGAAAGACTGAAGGAAAAACATTTCGCGCGCAGCCGCGCGGAGCCGCCGGGCGCGGAGCTGAACGAGGCCTTCCGCGTTCTGAGCGACCCGAAACTGCGCCTGCATCATCTTCTCATATTGGAAGGCGCGGATCTCGCTGCCGGGCGGCCCGTACCGGCTGCGGTGGCCGATCTCTTCTGGAACACCGGGACGATTCTGCGCGAAACGGAAAGTTGGCTGCATAAGAATGGGAATGCCACGAGCAAACTCGCGCACGCCATCTTGCTTCCAGCGCGGACAAGGCTGGAGGAAAAACTGGAGAAGCTGGAAGAAGAATTGCGCGCTAACTATGAGACGGAAATTGCCCGGCTGCGGCAGATTGATTCCGATTGGAAAAGCACCGGGCCTAACGAACTCGGGAAGTTGATCGAGTTGTCTGATTCGATCTCCTATCTGACGAGATTGCTGGAGCGGACGAAGGAGGGGCGATTCCGCTTAAGCGTCGCCTAACGAGGAAGAGGCGTCTAGAACAAGCGCGTCGCCCGTCAGCATTTCCATTTGCGCACGCGCATGTTTTTGCGAACATGTTCACATGCTCACTCCCGGGCAGAAAAAAATACTGCGCTTCATCGAGGCCGAGCAGCGTTCCAACGGCCTCACCCCAAGCACGCGGGAAATTCAGGAGCATTTCGGCTTTGCGAGCCAGACTTCAGTGATGCAGTACCTTGCCGCCCTCGAGCGGAAAGGCGTGCTGCAGCGGCACGCGCGGAAAGCCCGCGCGCTGGTCACCTCCGGAACCAGAACGCGAGTGGTCGACATTCCCATTTATGGGGAAATCCCGGCGGGTATGTCGACCCTCGCTGAGGAGAATATCGAAGGTCATGTCACGCTCGATCTCGATTCGCTGAATGCTTCGCGCAGCGCCCGCACTTTTGCCTTGCGTGTGCGCGGTGACTCGATGATCGGCGCGCACATTCTCGATGGAGATATTGTGATTCTGGAAGATCGGCAGACGGCGAAAAACGGCGATATCGTGGCGGCGTTGATCGACGGTGAGACCACCCTGAAGCGCTACGTGACGGAACGCGGCCGGGTTTATTTGAAGGCGGAAAATCCGCGCTACCCGAACCTGGTGCCGGCGCGGGAGTTGCGCGTTCAAGGGGTCATGACTTCGCTCGTGCGCAAGCAATCGACCGCCGGCGGCGCGACTTCGTAGTGGCCGCGCTCACGACTTACACCGCTCCGCTCACGCCCGCGCAGGTGACCGCGCTGCGGCAGTTGCTTGACGACCTCGGGTTCGCCTTTTCCCCAAAGCCGTACACGACTTTTTTCGCGCAGAAGAACAAGCTGAGCGTCGCAGTTTACGAGAAAGGCCCGAAGGTGCTGCTGCAGGGGAAAGGGATCGACGATTTTGTCAGCTTCGAACTGGAGCCAAAGATTCTGCGTGAGGCGCGGCTCGGTTATGAAGAGGTGCACTCGCCGGAAATGTTTGAACCGCATTTCGGCATCGACGAGAGCGGCAAGGGCGATTTTTTCGGGCCGCTCGTGATCGCAGGCGCTTACACCGACCGTGAGATCGCGAGAAAATTTTTGGAAAACGGAATTCAGGATAGTAAACGGATTGGCTCCGACGCGAAGATTCACGCGCTCGCGAAGATCATCCGGGAAACGCCGGGCGTGGCTTTTGAAGTCATCCTCATCGGCCCGGAAAAGTACAACGACCTCTACGAGAAATTCGACAATCTCAACAGCCTCCTCGGCTGGGGCCACGCGCGCGTGATCGAGAATCTCCTCGCCAGGAAGCCGGATTGTCCGCGCGCTTTATCGGACAAATTTGCCGACGCGCGCGTGATAGAGAAATCGCTCTTTCAGCACGGCAAAGGCATCGAGCTCGAGCAGCGGACAAAAGCGGAATCCGATCTCGCCGTGGCCGCGGCGTCGATTCTCGCGCGAGAAGCATTCATCGATTGGCTGGAGCGGAATGGGAAACGGTCTGGACAGACTCTCGGTCGTGGGGTTTCCGAGCCCATCAAGGAAACCGCGCGTAAAATTGTCGAGCAAAGTGGTCCGGAAGCGCTGCGGAAATTTGCGAAGGTGCATTTCCGCACGGCGCACGAGATCGCGCCGATGCATTACGCCGCGCCCCCGCCGCGGCGCGAGTGGCGAAAAACAAAATCTTAAAGCCAGCCTAGCCTGAGTCGGCCGGCCAGCACTGGGCGTTGAAGAAGTGCCCAAGCGGCAAGCTTTCTGCTCCAAATGCGACGCCTGCGACCGCCTGTGGAAACAAGATTGCTGATTCTGAACTCGGACCCTGTTTTCCAGGACATCGCTCTCTCGCTCTTTGATGAGATGGAGAAGGTCGAGAATTGCATTGTCCGCACGCTTTCCGAAGCCGTTTACATTTTGCTGCGCGAAAGATTCGATTTGTTCATCGTGGAAGGGGAGCCCGCCATCGCGCTCGAACAGGCGACCAACGCACGCCAGCATTTCCCTTCGCTCGAAATTCTTTGCCTCACCTCGGAAAACGCCGAGGCCGTTTTGCGGGAGCAGGCCGAACACCAAAAGATTTCCTTCCTCGCGACCGATATTTCCACGCGCCAGCTGCGGCAGCACCTGCGCGCCATCGTTTCGTCTTTTACTCGGAAATCGGGCACGCCCGCCGAAGGCATCGATCCCTGCCATTCTCTCGTCGGCAATCTTAATCAATTTCCCGCCGCCGAAATCCTGCAGATGAGTTGCCTCGGGCAGAGGAGCGGCCGCTTTACTTTCAAGTCCGGACGCGGGAACAGCGAAATTTATTTGCACCACGGAATGGTTCGCCACGCCGTCTATGGAACGCTCGAAGGCGAACAGGCTGTCGCGGAGATTTTCCGGTGGCGGCAAGGCCGATTTTATTTTGAAGAAGGCATCATCAGTCAGGTGCAAACGGTCACTCGGCCATGGACGCACCTGCTTATCGATAACCTGCAGAAGCTCGATGAAACAATGGATTTGATTCGCCTCACGGAACGCTCATGAGAGATCCCGCTTTGGAAACCGACCTCCGCCTCCTCACCCTGCAAACGGAGAGCTGGAAGAAGCTGCACAGTTTCATCACCGACGCTCTCGACAAGGCGAAGCCGATCATCTCGGCCGATCAGGAAAGTCGTTTCACCGAGATCCGCAGCATTCTTTTGCAGGAGAGCGAGCATGTTTTCGAAGAGCTGAACCTCGTCGAGGCACTCTCGAGCAAAGCGATGAACGTACTCCAGCGCGCGACCTCGATCCGGGGCGTGCGCGAGCTCTCGCTCGATGAAGCGCGCCGCCTGGAGATCGATTGGAACGCGGTCTTCACCAAACTGAGCGTTGTCCAGGGCCAGTTAAAAGCGCGCCGCAAAGCGCTCAGTTCGCGCACCGCCTTCGGGCAATCTCTGGCGCGGATCTTTAGACAACGAGCGGCAAGTCATTGATTCTTTTTCTCCGAAATCACTCTGGGCGAACCCGTTCGCTCGGCCATCACTTTTACGGTTCGGCCCGTTTAATTTCGGTCTTCATCCGCTCACTCACCTTCCGGGCTGCGATTCCTCTACAGAATGAGCAAGCTGACAAAGCGCGATATTGTCGTCGCCATTAGCAATCAAACCGGCATGGTGCAGCATCAGGTTTTTGAGGTTGTCCAACGGACTTTAGATGAAATCACCGACAGCCTTGCGCGCAACGTCGCCGTGGAGCTGCGCAACTTCGGCGTCTTCCAGCCTCGGTTAACCAAGCCGCGGGTGGGACGGAACCCGAATCAGCCTGGCAGTAGTTTCGTTATCCCGCCCCGCGCCACGGTGAAATTCAAAGCGGGCAAGGTCATGCGCCAGCGGGTGGAGAAGCTCTCTCGCGAAATGAAAGACGCAGAGCGGCGCCGGGAAAATGGCAACGGACCACTGGCCGCTTCTTCTGAGGACGCAGGAACAGCGGCTCCTGCCTAACCAATCAGCCGCGAGCCCGAAGGCCCCGTAAATATTTGCGGGGAAATGGAAATTCGCTTTGTGCGCATCGCACGATTCAGCTAAACAGACAGTTACCATGAAAAAACTTCTCCGCCTTATTCCATTCCTCGTCCTGGTTCTCGGCGCGCCCGCATGGGCTGGATCGGAAGTGCAAAGCAATGCTGCTGTTGCCACCACCACCGCGGCCGAACCCGAGGCGGTGCCGCTCGATATTTTCAAAAGTGAGCATAGCTATGATTTCGAGAGCGACCTGAACCACGGCGGCAGCTTCGGAAAGCAGGACGAGATTCAGAACGAAATCGAATACGGTCATCGGGTGCATCTGACGGGCGCTGCCTACCTGCATTTGGGAGTTTCCTACGACCGTTTTGATTTCGGGAGCACGAGCGCGCCCGTGCCGAATCATCTGCAAGCGCTGGCCGGCGTGGTTGGCATCGACGTGATGCGCGGATCGGACGTGGGCGCGTTCATCCAGTTTCGCCCGGGGTTCTACACGCAGAACGATTTCGATATTTCGTCTTTCGATATACCGATCACGCTCGGCCGAATCTTTGTCCTGCAACCGGACAAGCTTTACCTCTTTGTCGGCGCTTACGCCGCCTTCCTGCGCGGTGGTTCACCGGTTCTGCCTCTCGCCGGCGTGGTTTGGTACCCGTGTGAACAGGTCAAGGTCCTGGGGGTGCTGCCGGAGCCGCGGGTGGTTTATTCGCCCGCCAAAAATCTCGACCTCTACGTCGGTGGCGAGCTGGCCGGCGGCTCCTTTCGCACTGACGAGAACAAAGGCATCGAGCCGCACAAGTTGAGCGGAGCACAGGTGGATTTTACTGATTACCGCGCGGGCGTGGGTGTGGCTTACAACCTGAAGCAGAATCTTTCGGTCGATCTCGGCGCTGGCTACTCCATTCAACGGCATTTCGCTTTCCATCGCGCCGGCGAAAATTATCGGACCGATCCTTCGCCCTTCCTGCGTCTCGAGATCAAAGCGGCCTTCTAAAACTAGTGGATCGCTTTGCCCGGACGTTGCCGCCGTCGTTAGGCAAAAGCTTCGGCGGGTTCGTCGTCGGTTTGCTTGTGATCGGTTGGGCGCAGGCCGGTCCCCTGGAAGAGCTGAAGTCGCTCTCTCCGCTACCGCCGATTGATGTAGCCAGGTTGAAGGGCGGCGAGATCGTCACCCAGCGCGGCGCGGATGGCGATTTTTCACGCGGGATATCCCTGGAATCCTGCTACTTCATCCCCGCCCCGGTAGCGACAGTGGGCGCGAAGTTATTGCACTGGGATCCGACGAAACATCCCGGGATGGAGACCCGGCTGTACCGCGAATACGAAATGGCTTCAGCGCACGAGGCTTTTCAGAAATTACGACTAACAGCTAGTGTGACTAACGACCGCTGGCTGCTCGATCACACTTATTTAATTGCGGATGGCGCCGCCGGCGGCGATTTGCATCTCACTGCCTCCGAGGTCGAGCTAATACGCACAGGCGTTCCCAAAAAGGGCGCTGCTTCGGCGCAAGCGCGGGAAGCTCAGGCGAGCCATGTCTGGGGAGAAATTCTCCGCCGGCGCAGCGAGGATTTGGCCAGGGGTGGCATCTCCGCCGTCGCACCCTACGGCGCCGACCAATCCATCTCGCCCGGCTCGGAGTTTCGCGGATTGCTGACTCTCAACCCTGCCGCCGCAA
Organism: Chthoniobacterales bacterium; assembly: GCA_013815325.1. Lineage (GTDB taxonomy): Bacteria > Verrucomicrobiota > Verrucomicrobiia > Chthoniobacterales > UBA10450 > Palsa-1392. The sequence continues at coordinate 8,023 of JACDGM010000031.1, read as the reverse complement.
AACATTTTCGGCCGATCCTCGGTGCCCGGCCATTGCTTGCCAACGGTTCCGCGGCGGCTGACGAAGCGGTCGGCTATTGGGAAACGGCGCAAGTGCGCGGCCACACTACGTTGCAGCTTGGTGTCTTTGCGGCGCGCAAGGCAAGTGACTCCTGGCAGTTGGTCGACTGTGTTTATTATCCCACGGACACTTATTTCATGGTGTTGGATCTTTTCCAACTCTGGCCCGTCGACGGCGGCACGGTTGTTTGGCAGGTGGGCTTCGTCTCGGCGCCCTTCCGGAGTTATCTCGGCGGCGCAGATCGTTACATAGCCGGCAAACAAATGACCGGGGAAACGATCCGGACGATCAAAGCCTTTCGCGCTGGCTTCGAAAAGCGCCGCTGAGACCTAGAGCTACTCCTGGATGCGTTTCAGCAGGAGCGCCGCGCCGAAGAACGTCACGATCGCTCCGACGAGCAGAAATAGGAGGTCGCCGGCGTAAAAGCTGAAGCCGGCCCGATAGAGATTCACAAGGCGAAAGGCCCGGCAAAAATGCGTTAGCGGGAAAAATTCCGAGAGATAGCGGATAACGGCCGGCAGCTGCTCCAGCGGAGCGAACGCGCCCGATAAGACAAAGACCGGGAGCAAAAAGAAAACCGAGAGCTGGATGGCCTGAGTCTGCGTGCGCGAGAAAGCGGAAACCAGCAAACCCAGGCCTAACGAGAAAAGGAGAAAAAGGAGGCAGATCACGCCGAGCATGAACGGTTGGTGGAAGGCAACGTGAAAATGCCAGCCAGCCACCACCATCACGACGAGGATGAGCAGAATCGAGATTGCGAGGTAAGGGATGATTTTCCCGATCACGATCTCGTTGCGCCGGAGCGAGGTCACCATCAGTTGGAAGAGCGTGCCCGATTCCCGTTCGCGCGCGATCGTGCAGGCAGTCAGGGTGACGGTGAGAAGCTGTAGGATGATCCCGATCACGCCCGGCACCACGTAGTCGATAAAACGCTCTTCCGGGTTATAGAGCACGTGCGCTTTGACGTCCCACTGCGTCATCGACGAAACGAATTCCTTGCGCACTTCCACCGGTAGCTTCTTCGCCAGGTCGATTACTCCTTCGGGCAATGATCCCACCATTTCGTCGCGCTGTTGTTTTTGAAACTCACCGAGACTTTCCTGCACCCGGCCTTTCAGTTCGCTCGCCGTATTTGTATCGGAGCCGTCGAGATAGAGCGGCAACGGCAGCGGGTCGCCATTCTTCAAGCTCGCGCCCCAACCGGCCGGGATGATGAGCGCCGCCCGCACGCCGGCGCGGAGCAGATCGGGCTGGCCGCTCGTCGCGTTGCCTTGCTTCCACTTGAAAGCCGTGGCCTTGAGCAATTCCCTAACGAACATATCACTGAGTGGCGAGTGGTCCGCGTTCTCGAGCAGCGCCGGCACGTCGCGCGAGGAAGTGCTTTGAAAGGCGTGCCCGAAAAGAAGGGTAAAGAGCGGTGGCAAAATGAGCAGGAGGACAAGGATGCGCCAATCGCGATAGATATGGATGAACTCCTTCTTCGCGACGCTCCCGACCGCTTGAGGACTAAAACGACCTCTCATGCGAGCGCGGCCTTGTTCAACATCGAGTCGTAACCTTGCGAGTAGGCGGTAAAAACGTCTTCCATGTCCGGCTCCGCCCAACGATGGCCGGTCAGTTGCAGCTCATCGAATGGCCAGTGCTCCTGCCATTCTGCCAAAAACTTTTCCGCCTCGGGAGCATAGATGCGGAGGCTGCCGCTACGCAGCGAGACGCCGAGCACGCCCGGCAGCTCGCGCAGCCTAACGAGTGCGGGCATGAGCGGTTTGACGTCGAGCTCGAGCAACTTTGCCTTGAATGTTTCCATCAAGGCACGCGGCGAAGCCTTGGCCAGGAGCCGGCCTTTGTCGATGAAGCCGACGTCCGTGCAGCGTTCCGCTTCATCCATGTAGTGGGTCGTGACAAAAATGGTGATGCCGCTGTCGCCCAGATCGTAGAGCAGATCCCACATCTGCTGGCGATGCACCGGGTCGAGGCCCGAGGTCGGTTCGTCGAGAAAAAGCAGCGGCGGCTCGTGCACCAGCGCGCAGCCGAGGGCGAGTAGCTGGCGCATTCCGCCCGAGAGCTCGCCTGCGGGCGTATGATGTTTTTCCGCCAAGTCCATCTGCACCAGAAGCTGGTTGATACGCGCTTCCATTTTATTTGGCGGAACCCCATAGGCCCCCGCGAAAAATCGCATGTTCTCCAGCACGGTCAGGTCCGGATATAGGCTGAATTTCTGCGCCATATAACCGAATCTCGCCCGCACGGCGTAGCGATCCCGCCAAATATCGCCGCCCACGATCGTAGCCTTGCCGGACGTCGGCCGCAGTAATCCGCAGAGCATTCGCATCGTCGTCGTTTTGCCGGCGCCGTTTGCGCCAAGAAATCCGAAAATCTCGCCCCGGCCGATGCCGAACGAGAGATCGCGCACCGCGGCCACTTCGCCGAATACTTTCGTTAGGCGGTTGCTCGAGACAATGGGCTCACTCATGCCGGGCGTAAACAAACTGGGTTTGCACTTCTTCCTTGCTCATACACTTTCGCTTTAACTTACACCCTGACTCCCCCGGAAAAGAGAGTAAGTGCAAGTTAATGTGCAGGTGCAGGTGGTCGAAATGGCTTCCTGCGTTGACACCATATTCACCCATGAAAGTTTCCACGCTCCTTCGGTTTATCCTTCTTCTCACCCTCATCCCCGCCGCCGCGCTCGCCGATCCGGTGAGCGAGATGGCGAGCTTCTCCGTTTTCGGAAAGATCGATCTCAGCCAGTTAGCCAACGGCCAGGTCAAAACCGCGGCCGGGGCGGCGATGAGCACACCGCGTTATCTTTCAGTGCAAAGCTGCTTCGTCATTCCGAGAGCTCCCACGCAAGTCGTGCAAACCATGAAACGGTTCGACCCGACAGCCCATCGCGAGTTGAAGGTTTATCTGCACTCCGATTTGCCCAGCTCTCCGTCGGCTGCGAATTTTTCCAAACTCACAAACCCGCCCAGCAATTCAGCCGTGAAAGCCCTGGTCGCCGCGACCGAAAAAATGTCGCCGGAACTGCAGCTGAGCCGTGCGGAGGCGCAGAAATTTTCCGGCGGCAAGCCAGTCTTCAGTGTCTGGACCGAAGTGCTGGCGCAGCGTGCGCAGGATTTCGCCGCGGGCGGCGCGCGCGCCGAGGCCCCCTACGACCACACCAGCGCCGCGGTGCAGCCGGGAAAAGAAATTTCAGGACTCGTTAGGCAACAAAGCCCGGTCAATAAACAGTTCAGCGCTTTCCTGGTCGCGACCGGATTGATCGGCGGCAAAGGCTCTCTCAAGCCAGATCTTTATTGGGAGCTGCTCTCGGTTGAGGACGAAGGCGTGCTCACCCTCGGCGCTTCCTACACCCGGGGAACATCGGGCGGCTATCAGGCGGCCGACGGGCTCTACTACGCGAGCGGCGGTTACTACGTCGCGCTCACTCTCTATCAGATGTGGCCGGTCGAGATTGGCGGTCGTCCATCCACTCTCGTCTGGCGCGGTGATTTCATTTCCGCGACGTCGTTAGGCGAGCTCCACGGCGTCGAGCGGATTGCTTCGGAAGGCGCCATGAAAAAAGATATTTCCAAGGCCGTCGCCATCTTTAAGAGCGAGGCCGGGCGATGACGCTGCGCTCGATATTTTCGGCCGCCGTCGCTCTCGTCGCGCTCGCCGTTGTGGCGCTCGCCGGGAGCGATCAGGAAGCCGCCGGCGAAACCGAGGCGGTGACGTCGCCGCCCTATCGATTCTCAGGCGAATTCACAATCGAACAGTCCTACGTCGGCGACTCCGACGTCGCGCGCGGCCAGCGCGAGGTGAACGGCTTCGATGAGCTTTACTCGAATCTCCGTTTTGTTTACACCCCGCGCCTCAAGTACGGCATCCTCCGCGCCGGCGCGCAGTTGGAGCGTTATTCCTTCGGGTTTTCCAACAGCGGCCAACAGCTGCCTAACACCCTCCAGGCGGTCAACGCCATTGTCGGCTTCGACACGCAGTTCTCCGATTCTATTCTCGTTAGGCTGGAAGCGCAGCCGGGCTTTTACGGCACCACTTTCGACCACTTCGACACAGACCAATTCAACGTCCCCTTCGTTCTCGGCGGCACCTACATCTACAGTCCGGCGCTGCAATTCGTTTTCGGCCTCGGGGTCAACGTGCAGCAGAAATATCCGGTTCTCCCTGGGGGCGGGATCCGCTGGAAGTTTGCTCCGAAATGGGTCCTCGATGCCGTGCTCCCGACGCCCCGCCTCGAGTACCAGCTCAACCGCAACGTCACCGCTTTCGCCGGCGCTGACATCAAGGCGAACACCTTTCGCGTGGATGACCGTTTTGGCGACAGCCACAGCGACACCGGCTTGAACAACGCCTGGTTGAGCTACGAGGAATTGCGCACCGGCGCCGGTGTCGATTGGAAATTAACCTCCTCACTCACGCTTCGCATCGAGGGCGGCTACGTGCCCTATCGCAACTTCGATTATCACCGCACCGACGTCCGCTATCACAACGAAAGCGGCGGCGCCTACGGCTCCGTCGTGCTGCAAGGGAATTTCTAGCTTCGCTGCGCGTCTCGGAAAGCGGTGTAGCGTCCGCTGTCCTCAGCGGACAACACGCTGCGTGTCAGCCAGGCGCTACGTCGGTTGCGCTGAGGACAGCGCACGCTACAACTCCTGCCAACTTCGTTGGCAGATCGACTATGCCGAGGCCAAGAGCGGTTATAAACCAGCTTCCGAAACTATCCCGAGGCAAAGAGCGGCCATAAACCGGCTTCGGAAACTTTCCGGTGGCTCTGCCCGGTAGACATCTGCCGTCGGGAACTTTCCCGAGGCACAAACCTGGCAACTTCCGGCATGGGAAACTTTCCGGAGGCATAAAGTTGCCAACTTTCGGCGCCGGAAAGTCTCCCGAGGGATAAAGTTGCCAACTTCCGCCGTGGGAGAGTTTCCGGAGCCCCAAGTTCGCGATTATGGATCGTCGGAAAGTTTCCCTAGGCACCGAGCGGCCAGCTTCATTCGTTGGAACAACGAAATGCGCGGTCTGCGGCTCGGCGGTCTGTCCGAACAGGTGCAGGAATATTTCGAGGAGTACGTCCCGAAGTTTTGTAAACCCCCGAGCCGTTGAGGAAGGCCCTCAAGCCAAGGTCGATAGTGAGCTGTGCCTCCGGTGTTTCCTCGCGGGTTGCACCTCGCGGATCTTCATCGGATCGGCTCAAGCTGCCTGTGACATCTCGTCATAGGTCCGTCCGCCAAGCTGCCGGCCGGTGAGATCCGACCACATCCTCATACAAAGTGACCCGAAACCCGCCGATAACGATGATTCCCCGCCGCCTGCAAACGCAGCGCCAGCCGCTCGGCGTAGCGATTCGAATGAAGACCACCATTACACGCCAAGGGAAATCCCGCACCCGTTGCCTGCGAGCGTTTCAACCTCCTATGCGTTTACTGGGTCCCGAATGGAGGAAGGACCACGGAACTCTCACTATAATCTCACCGGAAGTGTTGGAAGGGTCTCGTCGGCGCTGTAGTTGGCGCAACAAGGGAGCCTTGAAATACCATTTGGTAAACGCCGTCACCGCCGACTTATCGAGAATCGGGTTCCCCGAGCTTCGCTCGATCTCCACCCGCCTCACCACGCCGTTCCGCAGATCGGTGTGTAAACGAAAGATCCCGTACCCGCGAAGGTCCCGCTGCGCGGCTTCGCTGGGAAACGCAGGCCGTGGCGCGGACAAAGTCAGTTCGCTCGGGCCGGTCAGGAGAATGATCGGACCGTTGAGCTCAGGCGGTAACGAGGCCGGCAACCGGCTCCGGTGCAACGATTCCGAAATCCCATCCTCGTCCTGTAGGACGATGGTGGACGAGCTGAGTGAAACGATGCGCAAGCTGGCGCTTTGGCCGACAAGCTTTCGCAGATCGCTGCTCTGGCTTACCTTTAGGGAGACGGTTTGATCCTGCAGCTGCCAGGATCCCGCGATGCCCACTCGGACGGGCGCCCCAGCGACCTCTCCGATCGCGACCAGGCGAAACGTCCCATTGCCGTCGAGCACAACGAATGCGCTCTGCATCTGGGCCCATTTCTCAGGGACCGCAAGCTCCCATGTGCCGGCGAGAGCCTTCATCGAAGTGCCTCCAGCGTGCGGCGACGTCTTCGGAGCCGCGAGCAACCCAGCAGGCATAGAGAGAGCAAACAGAACCAAGGCGACGCCGCCCCGCGCAGGCCTGATCCGAGCTATGACACAGAGAACAAGGGCGAAAATGCCATTCATGTGACTAGGGAAATCATTTCTGGTTTCATGGTTTCCAAATTCCTTCTCAGCTCCCGCAGGATCGACCGTATCCTCATGCAAGGTGACGCGAAACTCCGCCGATACCGATGATTTCCCATCGCCTGCAAGCGCAGCCCAGCCGCTTCGCGTAGCAATTCTTGCAGCCAGCGCTGATCTTCGTGCAACCCGTCACCGGATTCCATGTCGCCTCCGTCCATTCGATATGCGTGATCAGCCATCATCAGCGAAGAACCTCGCCGGCTCAGCACAAATTAAGTGAACACATCAGCACTTCTTTTGTCCATAAATGGTAATGAGGAGCGATGTGCGCCTCACCAATCAAGGAAACCAAGTATGTCTGACGATCTAACTAAACGCCGACCGCAAGATGCCAGTAAGGTGAATATCCACGAGCCTTACGAAGTTCGCTGGTGGTGCCACGAATTCGGGTGCACCGAACAGGAATTGCGCAATGCCGTGAACAAGGTGGGAGTTTCGGCCGATGCTGTTCGGCGCTATCTGAAAGGAAACTGATATGGCCAAGAAAACGGTAGCGAGAAGTTCCGTCACCGGACGCTTCGTCCGGAAAGCATACGCCAAGCGACACAAGCGGACGACAGAGTTTCAGCGGGTGAGAAGAGGGTGCAGGTAGACATGCGACGCTAGCCGTCAGCCGGACCGCGGCACCGCAACAATTGAAAAGGCGGGCGCAAGGGAGTCGACTTGACAGCTGTTTTGATCCGAGATGATCTTGGCGTGGCCTTCTCGCCGTTTTGGAGCAATGCGTTCGCGAACCTTTTGGGCTCACTACTGGCTGGCCTGTTGCTGTGGCGTTTTAAAAAAATCACATTTTTCCCACGTGGAAGGCTTAGGCGGATTTCATTAGCGCTCTCTTTTGCCTTTCAAAAAAAAATCTAATTCTGCGAATTCGCGCGAATTCGTTTCCGCCAAACCGCTCTCTGCCGTCGTCAATTTGCAGAAAGTGAGCCTTTTCGGCGCCAATGGTTCGGTATAACTGCCGTTTGACGGAAAGCGAGATTCGGCCCCAAAAGAGGTCGAGGTCTGCTTCAGAATCTCGCTCTACTCCACTTGGCCACAGGGCAGAGTAGGAGCAGCGAGATTGAAGGTGGCCCGCTCGGAGGCACCGGAACCCTTATCTCCGCAATCCAACGTTTTCGAGCAGTACCTGCTGTAGCGTCTCGCCCGTCCCGAATCGCTGCACCGCATCCAGAATCTCGATGCCGGCGAGATGGCCTTCGGCATCGAACTCAAGCGCCACACCCTGGGCAACTCGCTGGCCTGTCACCGTGGTGTCTTTGAAAGTGATGCTCATCGCATCGCACTCATCATCGTAGCTGATCTTCATCGAAACCCGAATGACGGTCACGGCTGGCGATAGGGTATTCGTGAGTTGCTGACTGCCCAACGTGCCTCCCCCTGTGAACTTAGTAGGCTGCTAGCTGCATCTCGAGCCAAATCCATATCGACAGAGGGACCAATGATGACTTCGTTAACAATCAATTCGCCTCCCTGCTCCAATCGAAATGTGTAATATGGGATTAGGAACCGTTTGCCACATCGTACGCCGCAAGCTGGTTCCCGCAGGCTCTTCGGGACCGAGATCAGCCGCCATTCTCTTTCTTCGCTAAATGCTCGATCCTTGAACTGCGGAGCGAGAATTGAAACGTTCTGACAAAACTCGCCGACCAAATTAGA